>DATEMW010000016.1:0-3230 GCA_035275385.1 Candidatus Methylomirabilota bacterium
GAAACGGATGACAGAGGAAGACGTCGCCGGCGCGGCCGGTGGCCCGCGTGCGCGGCCGGTGAAACGTCGCCGCCGGGAGGCGCTGGGCGACGTCGCCGAAGAAGACACCGCGATCGCCGAAGGGCGCCAGGACGGGCGGCAGGTCGAGGTGCGAGCCGACCAGGAGCTCGGTCGGCGCGTCCGCATCGCCGACGTCGGTGAACAGGAACAACGCCAGCAGGCCGCGGCCGCGACTGCGCACGTTGACCCACCACTGGCCCCCGACGTCGTAGCTGCCGTCGATGTGCCAGCCGGCGTCACCCGGATCCTGGGTGCTGGGGAAGCGAACGGGAATCGTTCCCCCGACGCCCTCGCGCGGAATCCAGCAGCCGGCTCCGAGCAGCGCGTCGTAGACCTCGTGAAGCGCTGCCGACATGCCGGCGGCGGCGAACGCGGGACCGTCGGGGCAGTTCAGGCGGACGACGGGCGCGCTCCACGTCGAGGTGTCGCGCGGATCGACCGCTCGCGCGCGGAGCTCCTCCTCGATGGCGGAGACGCAGCCGTGAACGACAGGCGCCGGCACCGCGCCCCGTACGGCGACGAAGCCGTCCTCACAGAAGCGGTCGATCGATGGCTTCGTGCTCACGGAACGGCGGGCGCCGGCTACGGCTGCAGTTGAAACTGGACCAGATCGACGTTGATCGGGCCCAGGTAGGGGTTATGCGACACCGATCTCACGACGGCGCGCGCCGCTGGCGCATACCAGTACGTTGTCGTGACCTCGCCCGCGTACTGGCTGTTGATCGGCGACATCCCACTGAGACTCGCCTTCGACGTCAGCTTGAACGCCTCGAACTCACCGGCAGGGACCCGCACCTTCTCGTAGCCGACGACGATCACGTCGATGATCGAGCTTCCCTTCGACCCCTTCGGCTTGAAGAGCCACTCCGTGGTATAGCGCCAGCGCTTGCCGACTTCCAGGGGAAACGTGAGCGCGCGTGGATTGGAGTACGCCTGCTCCGGCGATTGCAGGACGTTCAGCTCGCGACTCAAGGTGAGCGGTTCCCCGTTCTCGGTGCCTTCGATTGCGGTCGGAGTGACCGAGGTGACCACCCACGCGCGATTCGGCTGTGTCGACGGCACCGTGTAGTACACGGCGAATTGCCACTGGTCTCCAACCTTGACGTCCGGTCGCTCGGCCTGCTGCGCCGGCGCTGGGTCCGCGAGCGCCGCCAGCAGCAGAACGACGAGCGCAAAGCCTGTCGCGAGCGATCTGCCGTAGTCCGGCGAAGTCAACGCGGTTTCCGGGCGACGACGCTGACGTACGAGATGTGACCGAAGAATGCTCCGGCGTCCGCCCGGCGCCGGGCTTCGCTCTTCAACGCCTCGGCTTGATCCTTTCCGATCACGCCTGAGCTGGCTAGCACGTCGGCGCCTCGGTCGACGAGTGTGAGCATGTAGCTCGGTTCGGCCGTCTGAGTGTAGCCGTGGCTGCGAACGTTCGTGATGGCAAAGCCCATCGACTTCAACCTGGGCGCGAGCCGTCGAATCAGCCACGGGTCGTGGAGGAAGTTCGCCACCATGGCATCGACAGCCCGCTGAAGCGGGTCGAACGTGTCGATGGCGACCGTGGTCGTCATGTAATCGCCGTCGAACACGGCGAGCCATCCGTTGGGTCGAAGCACGCGATGGGCCTCGAGCAGTGCCTTCTCTGGATCCGGGATATGGCACAACGTGGTGTGGAATACCACGAGGTCGAAGGACGCATCCGGGAACGGGACGGCGCGACCGTCGCCGGTGCGGAACGACACGTGGGGAAAGTCCTTTCCGAGCTCTCGTGCTTTCCCGACGAAGATCGGCGATGGATCGAGTCCGGTCACTGCGGTGACGCTCCGCATCGCCGCGAGAGCTCTCGTCACGGCGCCGGTTCCACAGCCGACATCCAGCACGGCTGCGGCGCTCGGGAGCTCGAGCTCGGACAAATACGCGTTGAGCATGGCGCGCTGCTGGGGATCGGCCGCGCGGACTTCGAGCACGTCGGCCAGTCGCGCCTGCAGCGTCTCGTCGGCCCGGGCGATCGAGGCATACGGATCCGGCATGGTCCTCAACCCGACGCGCGAACGATCCGCCCGAACGACGGCACTGTCAAGCTTGACAGCATCGCGGCGCCGCGCAACGATCCTGCCGCCATGTCCTTTCTCCAGTCGCGAACCCGGTCGGCGCGCGAAGGGTTCGGGAAGCCCATTCTGAGGAAGGAAGACGCGCGGCTCCTGGTCGGCGGAGGCTGCTACAGCGACGACGTCAACGTGCCGGGCCAGGCGTACGCGTGCTTCGTCCGCTCACCGCACGGCCACGCCAAGGTGGGACAGATCGACAGGTCGGCCGCGCTCGCCACGCCGGGCGTGATCGCGGCGCTGACCGGCGCCGACGCGGTCGCCGACGGCGTGAAGCCGCTCACGCACACGCCGATGCCGGGCAATCCCCACGAGGACATGCTACCGAGCAGCTCCGTGGCGTTCATCGCGCCGCACCCGCCGATGCCGGCCGACCGCGTCCGCTTCGTCGGCGAGATCGTGGCGATGGTGATCGCCGAGACACCCTCGGCGGCGCGCGACGGCGCCGAGCGCGTCGAGGTCGCGTGGGCGCCGCTCCCCGCGGTGACCGCCAGCACGGCGGCCGCTCAGCCCGGCGCGCCGATTCTCTACGACGGCACGGCGTCCAACGTGTGCGTCGACCGGAGCATCGGCGACACGGCCGCCGTCGATCTCGCGTTCTCGCGTGCCGCGCACGTGGTGCGTCTGGACACGTGGGTGCATCGAGTCACCGGTGTCCCGATGGAACCGCGCGCCGCCGTCGGCGAGTGGGACCCGGCGACCGGCCGATACACCGTGCATGCGGGCGCCGGAGGCCTCGGCCGCACCCAGACTGCGGTCGCCGGCTCGCTCGGCGTTCCCGAGAGCGCGGTGCGGGTCACCGCGAAGGACGTGGGCGGAAACTTCGGCACGCGCAACAGCTCCTATCCCGAGTTTGCGCTGGTCGCCTGGGCCGCGCGGCGCCTCGGGCGCCCGGTGAAGTGGACCGGCGAGCGGCGTGAGGGGTTCATGGCCGACTACGGCGGGCGCGATCTGACGGCGCGCGCCGAGCTGGCGCTCGACCGCGAAGGCAACTTCCTCGCGTTCCGCGGCGCCAACACCAGCAACGTCGGCGCGCACGCCGTCTCGTTCCATCCGCTCAACAAGGGCATGGCGCTC
>DATEMW010000017.1:0-9834 GCA_035275385.1 Candidatus Methylomirabilota bacterium
CGCCGAGCCCGGCCTCGCGCGCCAGGTAGCACGTGCGGATCGCCTCGTCGGCCGTGTAGCAGCCGGCGGTGTTGGGCAAGAGCGTGTAGCGCGTGGTGTCCAGATGGTCGAGGATCGACTCACCGGACGGCAGGCTGACCCGGCGCAGCGCGACCGTGACGATCTGGGCGCCGGAAGCCTCGTGCGCCTGCTTCATGACGTCCATCGACGAATACTTTCCCGTCCCGACGATCAGCCGCGACGAGAACTCCTTGCCCCCGATGACGAGATTTGTATCGCTCATGGTCGACCTCCCCCTGCGCTATCCGCCGCCCATCGGTCTGACGATCTCGACCCGGTCGCCGTCGTGCAGCACCGTGGCCTCGTAGGCGCTCTTCGGCGTCACCTCGCGGTTCACGGCCACCGCCGTGTACTGACGCTTGACACCCAGATGCGTCAGCAGCGCCTCGACGCTCAGGCCGTCGGCGACTTCCATGTCCTTTCCGTTGACGCTGATCTTCATAAACAAAACGGCCGCGTCCCCTCGCGGGTGCGGCCGCTCTCTGTCGCCGTGTTCCCTTCGCTGGAATTACCCAGTGCAGGTTCGAGGGGTCCCGGGCCGCACCCGGTTCTCAGGAAACCTCCCCCCACGACGTCAAGGGCGGAGTATACCACCGCGGCGGAACGCGGGCATTCAGGCCCAAGGTCGCATTGTGACGTTGCGCCGGGCCGGTGTACTCGTCCGCTATGCGCGCGCTCATCGCGATCGTGCTCGCGGCCGCGGTCCTCTCGGGCTGCGCGTCGCGGCCCGAGCGCCAGGCGCGGAAGATGGACGAGATGCTCGCCGCGCGCCGCGCCAGCGACGCGGTCCGCGCCGACCAGGGCCGCGAGCTCATCCAGGCCCTCATGGCCCGGGCGGAGTCGAAGGCGGCCGCGGCGAAGGCGACGCCGACGGGGCTCCCGCCCACGATCGACATCCTCGTCATCTCGGGCGGCGGCGACTGGGGCGCGTTCGGCGCCGGCGTGCTGAAGGGCTGGGGCCGCGTGAACGGCGAGATGGCGCGCCCGCGATTCGACGTGGTGACGGGCGTGAGCACCGGCGCGATGATCGCGCCCTTCGCGTTTCTCGGCGACAACGATTCGATCGAGCGCATCGTGCAGCTCTACCGCAACCCGCAGCCCGACTGGACGAAGTCGCAGGGGCTCGTCTTCTTCTGGCCGAGCAACCCGTCGTTCTACGCGCTGCCCGGCCTGCAGCGCGAGATGAAGAAGACGCTCGACAAGACCATGCTCGAGCGGATCGCCGGTCAGGACGGCAGCGGCCGAGCGCTGATCGTGAACACGACCAACGTCGACTTCGGCGACATGCACGCCTGGAACATCGTGGCGGAGGCGAAGACCGCGCTGGCCAAGAACGACGACGAGTGGGTGCACCGGATTCTTCTCGCCAGCGCCGGCATTCCCGGCATCTTCCCGGCGCAGGGCCTGGGCGAGTCGCTCTACGTCGACGGCGCCGTGACCGGCAACATCCTCTATGGCGGACGAACCCGCGAACAGGACAGCCTGCCCGCTCTATGGCGGGCCAAGTATCCGAATGAGCCGATGCCGCGCATGCGCTACTGGGTCATCTTCAACAACCAGTTCCGCTTCCCGCCGCAAGTAACCCAGGAGCGCTGGCCCGACGTCATGGGCCGCGCGACGATCATGTCCACGCAGACCTCGACGATGAACTCGATGCGGCACCTGTATGCGCAGGCCGAGCTCGCGCATCTCAAGCACAAGGCCGACATCGAGGTGCGGGTCATGGCGGTTCCGGACGAGTGGATACCGCCCAGCCCCGGCAACTTTCAGAAGGACGTCATGAACTCGCTGGCCGACCTCGGCGAGAAGATGGGCGCGGACCCGGGAAGCTGGCGCACCGACCCGCCGTGACGGCCGGGATCAGGCGAGCGTGAGCTGACGGCCGGGCTTGGCCATCACGCGCGGCAGCGCCCCTTCGACCCAGCTGGCGCCGGGCGGCAGCACGACCGACGCCGAGCGCACGTGAAACGACTCGGGGTCGCGACCCGGCGCCGGAGTCCCGCGCTCGCGCAGCGCGCGGGCGGCGTTCATCAGACGCTTCCGCACCTGGATGATCGCGGTATCGCTCGAGCCTAGATGCTCGAGCGCCCGGTCGACGATGTCGCCCTGGCTCTCCTGGATCGCCTGGTCCTGCACGCCAAAACCGGGAATGCCGCAGAACATGCGCGTGCGGTGCGCCTCCCAGTCCATGTCGTAGTCGTTGTTGCGGTTGGCCGCGGTGCGGATGTCGCCGTAGGGCTCGGAGGTCGGCGGCAGGTAGTCGCAGACGTGGGCGCCCTTGCCCGCGACGTTCAGCTCGATTTCCTCTCGCGTGAGCGCGCGGTCCGGATGCCAGGTCACCATCCAGTTGATGCAGTTGCGATCGTCCATCGGCACCCAGATGTGCGACTGCGTGATCTTCTCGTCGAGGTCCGTCGGCGGCATCGTGTAGAACGGCATCAGGAACTGGGTCACGCGCCAGAGGTGCTGACCGTCCGGGCGGCTCCGCTGAGCGCCGATCAAGACGCCGTAGTCGGTATCGACCACCTCGAAGCGCGGCGCGCGATCGGCCGTCTGCACCGCAGAGCCGACGCCGAAGCTCGCCAGATCGAGCGCGCGCGTGACCTCGGCGTCGCCGGGGTCGAGCGGCGCGTGCAGGAACGAGATGTGGCTCGAGTCGATGCCGCCCTCCATCGCCTGGAACCAGTTGCACTCCTGCACGCGCTTGGATGCGAAGCTGTTCGAGTCGGGCAAGAGCGTCCATTCCAGGTGCGGCAGCGGCGGCGGCGGGCTCGCCGGGCCCATGTACGCCCAGATCATCCCGCCCGCCTCCTCGCACGGATAGCCGGAGTGGCGGATCTTCGAGGCGAACCCCGAGCCGGCCGGCTCGTTGGGCATCTCCAGACAGCGGCCGTCCATGCCGAACTTCCAGCCGTGATACACGCAGCGCATTCCGGCTTCCTCGACCCGGCCGAAATAGAGCGACGCCAGCCGGTGAGGACAGAACTCGCCGACGAGCCCGGGTCGCCCGTTCTTTGCCCGAAATGCGATCATGCGCTCGCCGAGGATCTGCACGCGCTTCACCTTGCCCCCGGCCGAGAGCTCGCTCGAGAGCACTACGGGCATCCAGTACTGTCTCAAGAGCGCGCCCATCGGCGTGCCCGGACCGGTCCGCGTCAAGAGCTCGTTGTCTTCCCGGCTCAGCATCAGGACGCCTCCGTGATGGCTTTGACCGCGCCGGGATTCTCGAGGGACGAGAGATCGCCCGGCTCCTTGCCCATGTAGGTCGCGCGGATCACGCGCCGCATGATCTTGGCGCTGCGAGTCTTCGGCAGATCCTTCGTGAACAGCACGCGCTCGGGCTTGAGGGCCTTGCCCATCTGACGCGCGACCAGGTCGGAGAGCTCGCTGCGCAACGGCTCGGAGCCGCGATGGCTCGGGCGCAGCACGACGAAGCACACGATCGCCTCGCCCTTGACCTCGTGCGGCACGCCGACCACCCCCGCCTCGGCGACGGCCTCGTGAGAGACCAGCACCGACTCGACCTCCGCGGGACCGAGCCGCTTGCCCGCGATCTTCAGGGTGTCGTCGGAGCGGCCCTGGATGAACCAGAACCCGTCGTCGTCGACGTAGGCCCAGTCGCCGTGGACCCACACGTTCGGCCAGCGCGACCAGTACGTCTCCTCGTAGCGCTGCGGATCCTTCCAGAACCCCTGCGTCATCCCCGGCCACGGCGCCGTCACGACGAGCTCGCCCACCTGCCCGCGCACGGGCCGCCCGTCGTCGCCGAAGCAGTCGGCGGCCATGCCCGGGATCGGGCCGTAGAACGAGCACGGCTTGATCGGCGCGATCGGGAACGAGCTCAAGATGCCGCCGGAGATCTCGGTCCCGCCGGTGTAGTTGATGATCGGCACGCGCGCCTTGCCGGCGTTCTCGAAGAGCCAGCGATACGGCTCGGGGTTCCACGGCTCGCCGGTCGAGCCGAGCACGCGCAGCGACCCGAGCTCGTGCGCGTGCACGTGCTCGGCGCCGTGCGGCATCAGCGCGCGCACCGCGGTTGGCGAGAGCCCCATGATCGAGATCTTGTGGCGCTCCACGAGCGACCAGAGACGGTTCGGCTTGGGATAGTCCGGCACGCCTTCGAAGAGCACCGCGGTGCCGCCGTGAAAGAGCCCAGCCGTGATGAGCATCGGGCCCATCAGCCAGCCGAGGTCGGTCAGCCAGAAGAGCCGGTCGCCCGGACCGACGTCCATGAGGTAGCCGAAGTCGTGGGCGCACTTGAGCAGGAAGCCGCCCTGCGTGAGAACCGCGCCCTTGGGCCGGCCCGTCGTCCCTGACGTGTAGATGATCAAGCACGGACGGTCGAACTCGCCGGGCAGGGCTGGGCACACGTCGGACTCGTGACCGATCAGCTCGTGCCACCAGCGATCGCGCCCCTCGCTCCACGGGATCTCGCGACCGAGCCGCTTGTAGACGATCACGCTCTTCACCGATGGCGACGCCGCGACGGCCTCGTCGGCCGTCTCCTTCATCTTCACGATCTGGCCGCGCCGGTAGAAGCCGTCGGCCGTGACGAGCGCCTTGGCTTCGCAGTCTTGAAGCCGCGAGGCCACCGCCTGGGCACCGTAGCCCGAGAAGCACGGCGTGTAGATCGCGCCGATGCGCACGATCGCCAAGGTCGCGATCGCGGCCTCGGGCGACATCGGCAGGAACACGCCGACGCGGTCGCCCTCACCGATTCCCAGGCGCTTGAGCGCGTTGGCGAGCTGGTTCACCTCGCGCAAGAGCTCGCTGTAGGTCAACGTGCGCGTGCGGCCGTCGTCACCTTCCCAGATGAGCGCCGGCTGCTCTCCGCGCCCGGCCTCGACGTGTCGGTCGACGCAGTTGTCGGCGAAGTTCATCAGGCCGCCCTCGAACCACCGCGGCCACGGTAGCCCGCGCGAGACGTCGCGCACGCGCGTGTACGGACGGGTGAAGCGAAGCCCGAGATCCTTGACGACCGCGTCCCAGTACCAGTCCGGGTCAGCGACGCTTCGCCGCTGGAGCTCCTCGAGCGAGCCCACACCGAGCAAGCGCATGAAGCGGGACAGTCGTGTCCGCTCGGCGTACTCCCGGGTTGGTCGCCAGACGATCTCGTTGGTGCCCGTCTCGGTCATTCGCTCCTCCCGAGAGGGCAGTGTACTCGGACGCGGGCTACTGGGCCAACGTGGGGGCGGGCTTGATCGGGCGTGGGATGAACCAGCCCTCGTACATGATGATCCCGAGGAAGACGAGCTTCATGATGCCGAAGTTCGCCGCGATCACCGAGTAGAACACGCCGAGCGACGGCGGCGGGAAGCCGACCCGCCAGCCCTCGCCGCGCTGGGCGAGCGCCTGGTTGATGAAGGTCATGTTGACCAGATAGACCGCGACGAGAAACGACAGCGCGCCGACGACGACCGCCATCAGCTGCAGGCCGCGGCTCCGCTTGCCGCCGGCGAAGAGCAAGGTCCCGTGACCGACGAGCAGGCCGATGACCACCGCGACCAGACCGAAGCTGATCTTCGTGAGCACGGTGACGCCCCACCACGCCAGCGCCCCGACGATCCCACCGAGGATGGCGCCGATCGTCGCGATCGGATAGTTGATCCCCTCCGACATCGTCGCGGCGCCGGTCCGGGCCTGGAGCTTGACGATGTCGTAGCAGGTGCGGCAAAAGACGCGATCACCGGCGGCGACACGCTCGCTCTCGCTGAGCGCCGCCTGGCAGCGGCCGCATCGGGTCGCGGTCGGCGTGGTCGTGGACTCGCTCACATCGGCCATAAATCCACGATAGATTCTGCGTCGCCCCTGGGCCAAACAATGAGGGTTGCGGCAACCGACACTTCCGCTCGGGTTCGACGCTCCGACGTATGCGGCCGGTAGTACCGGTGCGGGCTACACTGGGCCCGTGACGCCGTTCGCCACCACTCGCCGGCCGGACCGAGCGACCGCGATCGCGCCGGACGGCTCCGACGTGCGCGTGCTCCTCGGCCTCTCGGGCGGCGGCATGGCCGAATTCGAGCTCGGCCCCGGCCGGGTAGCCGCGGCGGTCACGCACCGGACGGTCGAGGAGATCTGGTACGTGCTGCAAGGGCGCGGCGAGATGTGGCGCCGTCAGGGATCAGAAGAACAAGTGATCGCGCTCGAGCCGGGCGTGTGCCTCACGATCCCGCTGGGCGTTCACTTCCAGTTCAGGGCGCTCGGCGACGGCGCGCTGCGCGTGCTCGGCGTGACGATGCCGCCCTGGCCCGGCGAGAACGAAGCGATCGTCGTCGCCGGGCCGTGGACGCCTAGCCCTTCAGCGCGCTGACCCGCACGCCCTCGACGATCCGGCGGTTGGCCACCAGGAACACGATCAGCAGCGGCAAGGCGCTCAGCACCGCGCCGGCCATGATCGGCCCGTACGACTCCGCCGCGTAGGCACCGCGCAGCAGCGCCAGCGCGACGGGCAGCGGGAACATGTCGGGCTTGTTGACCGCGATCAGGGGCCACAGGAAGTCGTTCCACGCCGAGCGAAACGCGAAGATCGCCAGCGCGCCGAGCACCGGCTGAGAGAGCGGCAGCACGATACGCGTGAAGATCTGCCACGGATCGGCGCCGTCGATGCGCGCCGCATCCTCGAGCTCGGACGGGATCGTCAGGAAGAACTGCCGGAGCAGGAACACCCCGAACGCGAACGTCATGGCCGCCTCGGGGACGATCAATCCCTGATAGGTGCTGAGCCAGCCGAGGCGCTGCACGAGCACGTACTGCGGCACCAGGATGACCGCGTTGGGGATCATCAGGCTGCCGACGATCAGGCCGAAGACGAGATTGCGCCCGCGGAACCGCATCCGCGCCAGCGGATACGCCGCCATCGCGCTCGCGAGCACGACGAGCGCCACCGAGCCCAGCGACACCACGATGCTGTTGAAGAACGCTCGGCCGATGCGCGCGGTGCGCGAGCTGCTGAAGAGGACCTCGCCGTAGTGCTCGATAGTCGCCGGCCACGGGATCCACTCCGGCGGCACGCGCACGATGTTCTCGGTCAGCTTCAAGGACGTCACGAGCACCCACACGGCCGGCAGCAGCCAGACGATCGCCAGCGCCACCATGAGCGCGGTGAGCGCGGCGCGCCAGCTCCGGCCGGTTCGGCTCATGCGCGTCTCAATACTGGGTGTGGCCGCGCAGCAGCCGGAACTGCAGCAGCGAGAAGACGAGAATGATCACGAAGAGCACCCACGCCATCGCCGAGGCGGAACCGAAGTGGAAGAAGTTCTGGAACGCGGTCTCGTAGAGGTGCTGGACCACGGTTCGCGTCGCGTCGCCCGGACCGCCGTTGGTCAGCACGAACACCTGGCCGAAGATCTGGAACGAGCCGATGACGTGGGTGACGAGCACGAACAGGAACACGGGTCTCAACAGCGGCATCGTGATCGACCAGAAGCTCCGCCAGCCGCCGGCGCCGTCGATCGCCGCCGCCTCGTAGAGCTCGCGCGGAATGTCCTGCAGTCCGGCCAGATAGATGACGAGGTAGTAGCCGGTCACCCACCAGACCGTCGTCACGATGATCGCCCACATCGCGGTGCCCGGATCGGCAAGCCAAGACCTCACCGGAACGCCGGCCGCACGCAGGTAATACGTCGACGGGCCGATGACCGGATCGAGCAGCCAGAGCCACGTGAGGCCGACCGTGACGACCGACAGCGTGAACGGGAAGAAGAACGCGCCGCGCAGAAAGGTCCGGAGCGCCACGCCGCGGTTGAGCGCCACCGCGAGCACGAGCGGCACGGCCAGGATCGGGACGGTGCTCGCGATCGTGTAGTACGCGGTGTTGACGAGGCTCACGTGGAACCGCGTGTCGTCGAGGAGCCGGAGGTAGTTCGCAGCGCCGACGAACGTCTGCTGAGCGCGACCGAGCCGGGCATTGGTGAACGAGAGCCAGAGCCCCTCGAGCAAGGGATAGACGCGAAAGAGCGCGAACAGGACGAGTCCGGGCGCCAGGAACAGATATGGCGTGAAGGCGCCTCGGCGCAGCGCGCGGCGCGGCTTCACCGGACTCGCGCGCTAGTCGGAAAGCGCGTTGATCTGGCGCGCCAGATCGTCCATGGCCGCGGCCGCCGGCTTCTGGCCGATGTAGACGTTCTCGATGATGGGCCGCGTGATGTTTTCCGCCGCGACCCACTTCGGCGTGGGCTGGCCCGACTGCCAGTTCCCGGCCTGGCCGAGCAAGACACTCAGCACCGGATCGCCGGTGATGCGCGAGTCCGAGTGCGGCTTACGGAGCGCCGAGACTTGACCGGCCTTCAGAGTCCACTCGGCGACGTGGTCGCTCATCCAGCGGATGTGCGCCCACGCCGCGTCGCGCTTCGCGGCGTCGACGGCCTTCTTCTTCGGAAACGTGAACTGGTGCGGCATCGTCCACACGACCGGCTGCTTGAACATGCGCGGCACCGGGGCCGCGACGAAGTCGACCTTGGCGTCGCGGAGGCCGGTGAAGTTCCACGAGCCGGCGATCCAAAGGCCGAGCTTGCCGGCGATGAACGCGTCGCGGCAGTTGGCGTTTGCCGGCGGCGCGATCTTGTGCTGGTTCTGGATCGATCTCCAAAACTCGGCCACCTCGATCGCCGCGGGCTCGGCGAGCCCCGACTTCTTCAGGTCGGTGGCGTAGACGTTCGCGCCGTTTTGCCAGAGGAGGTTGTGGAAGCCCCAGGTGTAGCGGCCGGGGTTCGTGGTGCCGATCGCGAAGCCGAAGGTGTCGCCCTTCGCGATCTGTTTGGCCATCGCGAGCACCTCGTCCCGCGTTGTGGGAACCTTCGGCTTGCCGTCCGGCCCGGTGAGGCCGGCCTCCTTCAACACCTTCACGTTCACGTAGAGCACATGCTGCGGCACGTCGAGCGGGATCGCGTAGCGCTTGTCCTGATACGTACCGCCCTGCCACGTCGAGGGTAGATAGTCTTCACCCTTGAAACCCTTTCCGCTCGCCGTCGCGTCGGGCACAGCCTCGAGGATGCCGTCGCTGGCGAAGTGCGGAACCTCGACGGTGTGGATCAGCGCCAGATCCGGCCCCTCGTTGGCTGGCACCGAGACCTGCAGCTTCGCGTAGAGGTCCGCCCAGACGATCCGCTGCTGCTCCATGCGGATCCCGGTCTCACGCGTGAACTGGTCGATGAGCCCGTCCATGATCTTGCCGTCGGCGCCCGTGAGCCCGTTCCAGTAGGTGATCGTGGGTTTCGATTGGCTGCACGAGCCGAGAGTCAGGGCGGCTGCGCCGAACGCTGCGCCTCCGAGAAAACGGCGACGGCTGAGTGAAGGCGTCGGCTTTGACATGTGACCTCCTGTGGCCGTGCGGGAGTATAACAGTGCCATGGCGCGAATCGGCATCGACCTCAACCGAAAGATCGGCAGCGTCGACCGGCGCATCTTCGGCAATTTCATCGAGCATCTCGGCCGCTGCATCTACGGCGGCATCTTCGACGAGGGCTCGCCGCTGAGTGACGCCGCGGGCTTTCGGCGCGACGTGCTCGACGCGGTCCGCCCGCTCCGCGTCCCGGTCCTGCGATGGCCTGGCGGCAACTTCGTGAGCGGCTACCACTGGCTCGACGGCGTCGGCCCGGCGACCGAGCGTCCCCGGCGCATGGAGCTGGCGTGGCACGCCGAGGAGTCCAATCGCTTCGGCACCAACGAGTTCATCCAGTACTGCCGCGTGATCGGCGCCGAGCCCTACATCTGCGTGAACATGGGCTCGGGCACGTTCGACGAGGCGCAGGCCTGGGTCGAGTACTGCAACGGCAC
>DATEMW010000018.1:0-18568 GCA_035275385.1 Candidatus Methylomirabilota bacterium
CCGCGTTGATGGCCTTGTAGTCGAGCCCGCGCTTGTGACAGGCGTACTTGAACATCGCCAGCGGCTGGCCGCCGTGGTCGACGAGCACCTGCTTGCCCTTGAGCTTGTCCCAGCTGAAGTCCGGATCGGCCGCGCGGCCGGTGAGGAAGAAGCCGTCCTTCTCGTTGATCTGCGCGAAGTGGACCGCCGGCGGCGTCTCGCCCTTTTCGAGCGGGCCGAAGCCCTGCGAGGGCGCCGACTGGCAGACGTGCACGGTGCCGGCCACGACCCCGTCGATGGCCGACTTGCCGACCGGCGCGTTCGAATGCTTGGGCTGGAGTCCTTCCGCCTTCAGGAACCCGCCGGCGATCGTCGCGATGAGCGGCGAGTAGAACGCCGAGAAGCGCGTGAACTGGATGTGGATCTCTTCGCTCAACGATCCCTCCTGTGGGACAGCTGGTGAGACACAATCGCGCTCCCCGCTGACGGAGTCAAGCGGGCTCGACCCCCGCGAATCGGCATACAATCGCTTCGCCGTGAGCCTTCGTCACGCCGTCGGAGCGGTCGTCCTCGCGCTTGGTCTCGCCGCCGCCGGCGGCTGCGGCGGGGCTCTCTCCGGCCCGTCGATCCCCACCACGACGCCGGCCGGCACCTCCGAGGAGATCCCGATCGAGCTGTCGAAGCCCGACGGCGCCGGTCCGTTCCCCGCCGTCGTGGTCATGCACGACTGCAGCGGGCTCGGCCCGCGCTCGAGCGGGGCGCCGGGACGCTGGGCGAAGGAGCTGGTGAAGCAAGGCTACGTCGTGGCCTTGCCCGACAGCTTCACGACGCGAGGCCACCCCGACGGTGTGTGCACCGACGCGTCGCGGAGTCGGGACGACGTGAGCCCGGGGCGACGGGTGCGCGACGCGTACGCGGCGCTCGCCTATCTGCGCACCTTGCCCTACGTCGACGCCTCGCGGATCGGGCTCATGGGTGGCTCGCACGGCGGCTCGACGACGCTCTCGTCGATGATCGCGCCCGAGAGCGACGCGGACTTGCTGGCGAGCGAACGCCGCGGCGGCTTCGCGGCGGCGGTGGCGCTCTATCCGGGCTGCGTGGCGTCACGGCGGACCTGGAGCGGCACGGGCCCGTATCGGCCCGTCGCGCCACTTTTGATCTTGATCGGCGACAAGGACGACTGGACGCCGGCCGAGCCATGTCGAAGGCTGACCGACGCCGCGCAGCAGGCCGGATACCCCGTGACGATCAAGGTCTATCCCGGCGCCTACCACTCCTTCGACAGCTACAACCCGGTGCGCTACGTGGCCGCGCGGGTCAACGCGAACGCGCCGGGTGGCCGCGGCGCGACGACGGGCGGGGATCCCGCGGCGTGGGCCGACAGCATCCGCGAGGTCAACGCGTTCTTCGCGCGCTATCTGCGCGCGCCCGGCAAATAGCTCGTCAGGTCGCGGACACCATGCGGCGCAGCACCGGCGGCGCGCTCGCGGTGGTCGGCTCTTCGCGCACCGTCACGGCCTGACGCACTCTGTGCGCCGCGGCCTCGGCGTCGCTGGCCGAGCGGGCGTGCACGATCGCAAGCGGCCGATCCCGACCGACGGCCTCGCCGACGCCGCGGACCTCGGCGAGTCCAACGGCTGGATCGATCGCATCCTCGACGCGACGGCGGCCGCCGCCGAGCTCGACGACGGCGAGCCCGAGCGCGCGCGCATCGATCCGCGCGATCACGCCGGCGGCCTCCGGCGCCACGGCCAGCTCGACCGGCGCCCGCGCCAGATAGCGGTCCGGGCACTCGACGATGTCGGCCGGGCCGCCGAGCGCCCGCACCATGCGCGCAAAGCGCTCGGCCGCGGCGCCTGAATCGAGCGCTTTCTCGACCAGCGCCCCGGCCTCGACGCCGTCGCGCGCCAACCCGCCCAGCACCAGGAGCTCTCGCGTGAGCGTGCTGGACACGGCGTGCAGCCGGACGTCGCGCGGCCCGCCCGTCAAGACGGCGATCGCCTCGCGGATCTCGAGCGCGTTGCCGACGTGGCGGCCGAGCACCTGGCCCATGTCGGTCAGCAGCGCCGCCGCGCGCAGCCCTGCGCCCTGAGCGACTGCGAGGAGGTTCTCGGTCAGCTCGATCGCCGCCTCGAGCGAGGCCACGAAGGCGCCCGAGCCCACCTTGACGTCCATCACGAGCGCGTCGAGCCCGGCCGCCAGCTTCTTCGAGAGAATCGACGCGGTGATCAGCGGAATCGACTCGACGGTAGCGGTGACGTCGCGAACGGCGTAGAGCCGCCGGTCGGCGGGCGCCAGGTCGGCGGTCTGTCCCACGATGGCGCAGCCGGCGTCGTTCACCGCGGCGCGAAAGCGGGCGAGATCGGGGACGGCGTCGTAGCCGGGAATGCTCGCGAGCTTGTCGAGCGTGCCGCCCGTGTGGCCGAGGCCGCGGCCCGAGATCATCGG
Source organism: Candidatus Methylomirabilota bacterium (assembly GCA_035275385.1). Classification (GTDB taxonomy): domain Bacteria; phylum Methylomirabilota; class Methylomirabilia; order Rokubacteriales; family CSP1-6; genus AR31. The sequence continues at coordinate 2,428 of DATEMW010000018.1, forward strand.
TACGAGCCCGCCGCATGCCGCGATCACGGGCGCCAGGATCAGGCTCACCTTGTCGCCTACGCCGCCCGTCGAGTGCTTGTCGAGAATCGGCCCGCCGGCGTTCGGCCAGGCGAGGACGCTGCCCGAGCGCGTCATGGCGCGGGTGAGCGCGGCGCACTCCGCGCGGGTCATGCCGCGGAAGAAGACGGCCATCGCGAACGCGGCGATCTGGGCGTCGCTGACCGAGCCGTCCGCGATGCCGGCGACCAGGTGCGAGATCGCCGCCTCGCTGAGGAGCGCGCCGTCCCGCTTCTTGCGAATCAGCTCCGCGGCGCTGTCGCGCCCGGTCACACGCCCTCGAACACGTCCGACCACTCTTCCAGCATCTCGGGATACCCGTGCCGGACGGTGAGCCCGACGTGGTCGAATCCCGCGCGCCCCAGCTCGCGAATGCGCTCGCGCAGCTCGGATTTGCCCGCGGTGAAGGTGGTCGCGCGGATCAGCTCGGCCGTGCAGATCGACTGCTCCTCCGGCCGCAGGAACATCAGATGCCCGCGATGGTTGCTCAGGTAGCGCGCATCGTCCGGCTCGTATCCAAGATAGACCTTGCGGTACTGCTCGAGCAGCGGCGCCAGCGCCGGCGGCAGCGGCCGGCCGAGATCGCCGAACTGGTCGCGCTCGACCAGGTTGTGGAGCGCAATCATCGCGGTCGGTCCGGCGTGCGCCTTGGCGCGTGGGCTGTCGGCGGCCTCACCGTCGCCCAGCAGGCAGCCGGCGATCGCGGCGGTCGCGGTGAGCTTCGCCAAATCGCGCCCGGCTTCGCGCCAGGCGGTCTGCATGTCGCCGATCGCGCCGGCGGCGTGGCCGGGGTTGGACGTCGCGTGGATGAATCCCGCGCCGAGCTTGGCCGTGAGCCGGCGCGCGCGCGGACCCATCGCCGAGAGGTGGACGGGGATCGGGTCCGCGATGTTGATGGCGCCGATCTCCGGGTTGAGGAAGCGGATCTTGCGCCGCTTGTCCTCGAACGTCCACTCGAGCGTCTGTCCCGCCAGGAGGCCCGACACGACGCGCACATACTCTTCCATGTCGGCGAGCTTCACCGGACGGAGCCCGAGCGTCCGCCGGGCGGTGAAGCCGGTCGAGACGCCGAAGTCGATCCGTCCAGGCGCCAGCGCGTTCAGGGTGGCCAGCCCGCTCGCCGCGACCGGCGCGATCCGGTTCGATGGAATCAGGACGCCGGTGCCGAGACGAATCGTCGTGGTCTGCATGGCCGCGGCGGCCATCGAGGCGAAGAGCTCGGAGTTCAGGAGCTGGGTGTCGTAGAACCAGGCGCGGCGGAAGCCGAGGGCCTCGGCGCGCTTGACGACCTTCCACGAGTCCGCGGCCGGCGCCAGAAAGATGTCGAAGTTCATCGCGGCTCTCCCGGGATCTCTACGTCGGACGGTTCAGCGAATTCGGGCCAAAGGCCATCGGCAGGAGCTCACCGAGCGTCGCGCTCAGGCGCACGCCCTCGGGCCCGCACAGGTGCACGCGCGTCGGCGGGCCGGCGAACTCGGCGAGCTGCTGCCGGCAGCGGCCGCACGGCGGCGCGGGCTCGGGGCCTTCGGTCACGATGACGACCTCGACGATCTGCCGCTCGCCGGCGGCTACCATCGCCCCGATCGCGGTCGCCTCCGCGCACTGCGTGACCGGATACGACGCGTTCTCGACGTTGCAGCCCGCGTAGAGACGTCCGCTGGACGAGCGCACGCACGCGCCGACCCGGAAGCGCGAGTACGGCGCGTGCGCGTTCGCCAGCGCCTGGCGCGCGAGCGCCAGCATGGGCTCGAGGGGCTCGCCGCTCATCGCTCCTTCACGTACGGCACGCCGATCGCGCGGGGCGCTACGGCGCGCCCGACGAAGCCGGCCAGCAGGAGCACGGTCAAGAGATAGGGGATCGCCTGGATCAGCTGGACGGGCACCACACCCACGAGCGGCAGCGGCGTGCCCTGCAGGCGCGCCTGCGCCGCGTCCGCGAACGCGAACAGCAGACACGCGGCGAGTGTCGGCGCCGGGCGCCACTGGCCGAAGATCAGCGCGGCGAGCGCCAGATAGCCCTTGCCCGCCGACATGTCGCGGATGAACGACGCGTGGTGGGCGATCGACAGATAGGCGCCGGCCAGGCCGCAGAGCACGCCGCTCGCGGCGAGCGCGCGATAGCGCACCGCCGCCACCGAGATCCCCGCGGTGTCGACGGCGCCGGGGCTCTCGCCGACAGCGCGCAGACGCAGGCCGAAGCGCGTCCGGTACACGATCCAGGCGACCACGGGCACGGCCACGGCGGCAATGTACACGAGAAGGTTGTGGCCGCTCAGCACCTCGCGATAGATCGTCCCGAGCCCGGGCACCGCGCCGATGGTCGTGACCCCCGGCAAGGTGATCGGCGCGAAGCGGGCGCCGTCGCCGAGCATGGGTGTCTGGCCGCCTTCCTGGAACCACGCGTAGCCGAGCACGACCGTCAGGCCCGAGACCGTGATGTTGAGCGCCATCCCGGACACGACCTGATTGCCGTGGTGCGTGATGCACGCGAAGCCGTGCACCAGCCCGATCAGCACCGAGGCGGCGATGCCGGCGGCGAGCCCGGCCCACGCCGAGCCGGTGACGGCGGCCGTTGCGGCGGCGGCGAACGCTGAGGCGAGCATCTTGCCCTCGAGCCCGATGTCGACGATGCCCGAGCGCTCGGCGAAGAGCCCGCCGAGTGCCGCCAGTACGAGCGGCGCCGCGCCGCGCGCGGTCGCGGCGGCGAGCAGCGCCAAGAGGAGGAAGGCGTCGCTCACGGCGTGGCGTGCCGCGCCGCACGGCGGACCAGCGCGTCGAGCGGCGCGCGCAGCGCGTGCTCGAGGGCGCCGCAGACGAGAATGATCAAACCCTGGATGACGACCACCAGATCGCGGGTGAGCTTCGGCATGTCGAACGACAGCTCGGAGCCGCCCTGATAGAGCGCGCCGAACAGCACGGCGGCGAGCACGATGCCCGCGGGGTGGTTGCGACCCATCAGCGCGACCGCGATGCCGACGTAGCCCGCGCCGCCCGTGAAGTTCAGGAGCAGGCGGTGCTGCACGCCCATGACCTCGTTCAGGCTCATCAGCCCGGCGAGCGCGCCCGAGATCGACATGGCCACGATCACGATGCGCGCCGGCTGGATCCCGCCGTAGATCGCGGCGGTCTCGTTGTGGCCGAGCGCGCGCAGCTCGTAGCCCCAGCGCGTGTGCCAGAGATAGACCCAGACCAGCGCGGCGACGGCAAGCCCGAGGAGCAGCGAGAGGTTCACCGGCGAGCGGCCGATCTCGAGGCCGGCCGAGCGCGCCAGATCGTGGAGCTGCGGCATCCAGGTGCTCGGGGCGAACTCGCGCGTCTCCGGCGACTGCTGTCCCGGTTTGATCAGCACGTTGACCAGGAGGTGCGTCATCACCGCCGCGGCGATGAAGTTGAACATGATCGTGGTGATGACGACGTGGCTGCCGCGCTTGGCCTGGAGCCACGCGGGCACGAACGCCCACGCGGCGCCGCCGAGCGCCGCGAACGCGATGGCGACGACGATGACCAGCACGGTCGGCCAGCCGCCGGCGCCCAGGCAGAGCAGCGCCACCGCGAGCCCGCCGATGTACGCCTGGCCTTCGGCGCCGATGTTGAAGAGACCGCCGTGGAACGCCACCGCGACGGCCAGGCCCGTGAAGATGAAGTTCGTCGCGTAGTAGAGCGTGTAGCCGATCGCCTCGGCGTTGCCGAAAGCGCCACTGACCAGGAGGCCGAGCGCACGCGCCGGGCTTTCGCCGATCAGCAGCACGACGACGGCGGACAACGCGAGCGCCAGCGCCAGATTGATCGCCGGCAGCAGCACCGGAGCCACCCAGCCAAGCGACGGACGACGCGAGAGCGTCGCGCTCACCGCGCGATTATCGCGCACGCCGCACGACCGTGTCGATGCACGCGACCTCAGCCATACGCGTGGCGGCGCGTGAGCCGCGACGCCGGGCCGGGTGGGGAGCCCACGAGCGCTGCGTCACCCGCTCGCCCGATTCGCAGCTCTTTGAGCTGCGGGCGGGACGAGGGGGTCCCACTTCGCGCTCATGGGCCCCCCACCCGGCCCGGCGCCACGGCTCACGCGTCATCGGTTGTGGCGTAGCTCGCGGGCCGCCACGCTAGTCGTCGAAGTCGCGGATGCGACGGAGTTCGGGGAAGAGCAGCATCCAGAGCGCCGCGATGCCGATCGTGCCGACGCCTCCGAGCAGGACGGCCGGCACGGCGCCGATCAGCGCCGCGATCGAGCCCGAGACGAAGGCTCCGAGCTGATTGGAGGTGCCCGTGAACAGCGAGTGCACGGCGCTCACGCGGCCGAGCATCGTGACCGGGGTTCGGATCTGCACGAGAGACGAGCGAATGACGACGCTCACGACGTCGGCGGCGCCGAGCACAGCGAGCGCGACCAGCGAGAGCGCGAAGCTCGACGAGGCGCCGAAGGCCACCGTGGCCACGCCAAAGATGATGATCACCCGGTACAACGTGCGGCCCACGCGCCAGCGGAGCGGTCGATACGCGAGAACAATCGACGTCACGAGCGCCCCGACGGCCGGCGCCGAGCGCAGGAGCCCGAGGCCTCCCGGTCCCGTGCCCAGGATGTCCCGGGCGTAGATCGGGAGAAGCGCGGTCGCGCCGCCGCCCAGCAGCACCGCGAACATGTCGAGCGACATCACGCCCAGCAGCACGCGCTGGCTGCGTATGAAGAGGAGCCCCGACAGCACGCTCTCGAGGTCCACCGGCTCGGCCAGCCGCGATGTCCGCCCGGCCCGGATGACAGCGGCGCAGAGCCCCGCGACGACGTAGAGCAGGACGGCGACGAGATACGTCGTGCTCGGGCCGACCAGGTAGAGAAAGCCGCCGAGCGCCGGCCCGACGATGCGTGCGGTCTGCGTCGCCGACACCAGCCAGGCCATCGCGTGGGCGATGAGGGGGCGCGGCACGACCTCGGACACGAGCGCCGTCGTCGTCGGATTCTCGAACGCGCGCGCGGTGCCGAACAACGCCACGATGGCGAAGATGCTCGCGCTCGAGAGCCAGCCGGCGACGGTGCCCGCCACGAGCGCGGCCGCGGCCGCCGCCTGAACGAGCTGACAGATCGAGGTGACCAGCCGGCGATCGTACCGGTCGGCGACCTGGCCTACGGCCAGGGTGAGCAGCGCGATCGGCGCGAACTGCGCCAGACCGACCAGGCCGAGATCGAGCGCGCTGCCGGTGAGCTCGTAGAGCTGCCAGCCGACCGCGACGCCGACGATGTTGAACGCGACGTTGGCCAGGATCCGCGAGCACCACAGGAAGGCGAACGCCGGGTGAGCGCGGAGCACCGCGGGATCGTAGCAGACTCACGGCCCGCGGCGGCGGCGGCGCCGCGCGCCGTGATACTGTCCAGGCGCGGAGGGTGCGATGAGACAAGGCTTTCGCGTGATCGATTCGGACACTCACGTGAACCCGTCGCTCGACGTGCTGCTGCGCTACGCGGATGCCGAGCTGCGGCAGCGGATCGACGACCTCGCGCCGTACCGGCGGACGGTCAAGGTGGTCGGCGGCCGCGGCGATGCCGAGGACGTCGGCTCGTCCACGATCCTGTCGGTCAAGCCGGTGCGCCTGCAGCGCGTGGCCGGCGAGAAGGCCGCGCCGCCCGCCGCGGCGGACGGCGATCGCGGCTTTCTCTCGGGGCGCACGCAGATGGTCACGCGCCAGCCCATCACCCCGCGCGTCGCCGAGGACAACGGCCGCGGTCGTCTGCGTGACATGGATCTCGAGGGCCGGGACATCGACTTCATCATTCCCGGGCCCTGGGCGTATGGCGCGCCCGCGCTGGCACCGCATCTGGCCCACGGCCTCTACCGCGCGTATCACCGCTACATGGCCGACTACTGTGCGCCCGACACGCGCCGGTTGAAGAGCATGATCCTGGCGCTTGCCACCGATCCGGTGTGGAGCGCCAAGACGATCAAGGAGCATGCGCGAGAAGATTGGGTGGCCGCCGTGTGGCCGCTGTTGCCCGAAGGCATGCCGATCGACGACCCGGATCTCGAGCCGATCTGGGCGGCCGCCGACGAGGCGGACCTGCCGATCATGTACCACGCGTTCACCATCGAGACGCCGTACTTCCCCGGCTACCGCGACGTCTGGGACAACCCCGCGATGGGGCGCTGCGCGGGTCAAACGTGGGGCGGGCAGCGGTTCCTGTCGTTCATGCTCATGGGCGGGATGCTCGATCGCTATCCGCGTCTGCGGGTAGGTGCGCTCGAGAGCGGGCACGGCTGGCTGCCGCACTGGCTCGTGCGGCTCACGCGGCAGATCGACTACGTACGCGGCTCGGTGTCCCCGAAGCTCAAGCACACGCCGGTCGAGTACGCGCAGGCCGGGCGCGTCTTCCTGAGCATCGATCTATCGGAGGGTGTCGCGCTGACGAAGGCCGCGATCGATCTGCTCGGCGATCACGTGCTGATGTTCGCGTCGGACTATCCGCACCCGGAGACGATCTTTCCGGATCACGCCGACTCGGTGATCGCCTGGCGCGACGCGCTCGGCGAGTCGGCGATGCAGAAGCTGATGTGGGAGAACGCCAGCCGGTTCTTGCGGCTGACGTCGACCCCGTGGAGCGCGCCGGCTACTTAGCCGTGTTCTTCTGATAGTCCTCGCTCGAGATCTCCTTGACCTCGGAGTTCTGCAAGGTCACGTTCGAGCCGGACTTGGCGTCGGTGAACTCGACCGCGGTTCCACGCCGGCTGATGTCGGTCGTGTAGTACATGCGGCCGGAAGCCGGGTCGGTCACCCGGTAGTACGTCGTGCATCCCGCCGTCACCAAAACGATCGCGAGCAATGCCGTCGATGCAGCCAATCGCGCGGTCCGCATAGCCTTGCCCCCTGTCCATCCTTGATGTCGTACCAAGGGCGCAGGATAGGAGGCCCCCGGGGCGGTGAGCCATAGGACGTTGGTCCTAACTAATGCGGGGCTCCGGGAGCGGACGACGTCCAGGGGATCATGCGCTTGCGCAGCTCCGTCTCGTCGAGCTCGAGCCCGAGCCCCGGCGCGTCCGAGAGCACGAACTTGCCGTTGGTCGGCCGCACGGGCGTCCGGAACACGACGTCCTGCACCTGACGCGGGCCGTTGTACTCCGCCGGGTGGTGCGAGTGAGTGATCGTCGACACGAAGTGCAGGTTGGCCGTGTGCCCGATCGACGGCTGAGTCTGATGCGGCACGAAGTCGACGCCGTAGGCGCGGGCCAGCGCGGCCATGTCGGAGAGACCGGTGAAGCCGCCGGTCTTCACGATATCCGGCTGGACGATGTCGACGCCGGCCTCGATCAGCCGCTTGATGCCCTGAAGCGTGTATTCCTGCTCGCCCGCTGAGACCGCGATGTCGAGCGCCGCGGCGACCTTCGCGAAGCTCTCGACGTGATAGTGCTGCACGGGCTCCTCGAACCACACGTAGCCGAGCTCCTCCAGCGCGCGCCCGACGCGGATCGCGCCCTGGACGGAATAACCGTTGTTCGAGTCGAACGCGAGCGGAAATCCGTCGCCGACGAGCGTGCGCACGGCGCGCGCCTTGGCGATGTCGCCCGCCAGATCGACGTCGCGCGCGGTCTTGTCGGCATCGAACCGGATCTTCACCTGCGCGGGCCCGAGCTCGAGCCACTGCTCGACGACCCGGCAGACCTCGTCGACGCTGCGCTGGCCGTTGCCGCCGATCGACGCGTAGAACGGCAGCTCGCGCCGCCACGCGCCGCCGAGCAGCTTCCACACCGGCTGGCCCAGGACCCTGCCTCTGAGATCCCAGAGCGCGATGTCGATCGCCGCCAGCGCGCCGGCGTAGGCACCCTCGGGGCCGACCTTGATGTGCTCGTGGAACAGCCGGTCCTGGATCACGCGGGGCTCGAGTGGATCGGCGCCGAGCAGCATCGGCGTGAACGCGCTCGCGATGATCTCGAGCGACGCGTTGCCGTGCACCATCGGGCTCGCCTCGCCGAGGCCGTACGCGCCGCCGTCGGTCCAGATGCGCACCCAGGCACTGCGGTTGCGGCCGGCGCCCCAGTCCACGTGAAACGGCTCGACGCGCGCGATCTTCACGATGCCCTCCCGAGTTGAATGTCAGCGCTCAGCATAGCGCCTGATCGCGGCGTCTCGCTACCCGTGTGGTCGAGGCCCCTTCGATGTTCTATCCGGCTCTGCGAAAGGTGAGATTGATGCGATGGCGGCCGGTGAGGGGATGCTCGCCGTCGGCCAGCGGCGCGACGCCGTGGAACGTGAGGCGCGTCGGCCCGCCCCACACGACGACGTCGCCGCTCTCGAGCCGGACCCGGCGCGCGCGGTCCTGTCGCCGCGGACCGCCGAAGAGAAAGACCGCCGGCAGCCCGAGCGAGACCGAGACGATCGGCGCGGTGAAGTCGCGCTCGTTCCGGTCCTGGTGCAGCGAGAGCCGCGTGCCGGGCTCGTAGCGGTTGACCAGGCACGCGTCGGGCTCGAAGCCCGCGTAGCCGGCCGCCTCGGCCGCGCGCGTGGCGAGGTCGCGATAGATCGAAGGCAGGGCCGGCCACGGCTCTCCACTCAGCGGGTCGAGCGTGTCGTAGCGATAGCCGCGCCGGTCCGTCACCCAGCCGAGGCGTCCGCAGTTCGTCATGGCGACCGACATCGTGTAGCCGCCCGGGGTGACCATGTTGCGAAAGGGCGAGGCCGCCGTGATGTCAGCGATCGCGTCGACGAGCGCGCCGGCGATCGGCTCGGCGAAACGCCGAAGGATGGTGGCGCCCTCGGCAAGGGCTTCGGCGCCCGCGCCCATCGCCAGGGTCTCGCCGAACAGCTCGCCGCTCGGCGTTTCGCGCTTTCGCTTCGTCGCGCGTCGCGGAACCGTCATCGCGCGTCGTGGAAGATGATGCCGAGCGTGTGGCGATGGCCCGTACGCAGGCGGCTGACACCGTGGCGCATCGTGACCCGATAGCTGCCGCGGGTGCCGCGCACGGGGCGATGGCGCACCGGGAAGATGACGCAGTCGCCTTGCTCGAGCGGGACGACCTCCGCACGCGACTGCATGCGCGGCCGCTGCTCGGTCAGCACGAACTCGCCCCCGGTAAAATCGCGTCCGGGCGCCGAGAGCAGCACGGTGGCCTGGAGCGGAAACAGGTGCTCGCCGTACACGTCCTGGTGCAGGCAGTTGTAGTCGCCCTCGGCGTAGCGCAGGACGAGCGGGGTCGGCTTGGTCTGGCCGGCGTGATGACAGCGCTCGAGGTAGTCGTCGAGTGATGCCGGGTAGCGGACGTCGATCCCCATCGCCTCGTTCAACCGGTTCCCGATGACCGCGAGCGGTGGGTATAGGGCGACGCGCAGCGCCTGAACAACCGGCGGGAGCGGATAGGCAAAGTACTTGTATTCGCCGCTGCCGAAGCCGTGGCGGGCCATCACGACCCGCGAGCGGAACGCCTCCTCGATCTCGTAGCCGGCGGCGAGCGCCTGGCAGGCCTCGGGCGCCACGAGCGCGGTCACGGCGGCGCAGCCGTGGGCGTCCAGCGCGGCGGCGATCCCGCGCCAGTCGAGCGCGGCGACGCGCTCGGTCATGATGGTCGGCGTCTCGGTCTTGCTCACTGTGACCTCGGGTATGATCCCACCCTGCAGAGCGGGTTCGCTCACCATGGTATACGCGCGTCCGGCGCGAAAGGGTGGAGCGCTGCGGCAGACAGCGTTGACGAGCCTCGGCGCCGCATCCATAGTTCAGGACTGAAGGAGCTCAGGAGCAAAAGGGGGACGAGGCAATGGCCAAGAGGCGTGTCGTGATCACCGGAGCCGCCGGCTATGTCGGCCAGCGGATGTTCAAGGAGCTCTCCGAGCGCTGGGACGTGGTGCCGATCGACGTCATCCCGGCGACCAGGAGCGGGGAGAAGGTACCGGGCCTGGTCGTCGTCGACCTGACCAATCCCGATCGCAACCAGTACCGGCAGCACTTCCGGGGCGCCGATGCGGTGATTCACCTGGGCTACGTGCGCGCGGCCGGCATGGACGCGACGACGTGGCAGGAGAACAACGACGCGAAATTCTGGGCCGAGCACCAGAACGTGGCGCTCGCCTACAACGTTTACCGCGTCTCGCTCGAAGAGGGCGTGCGGCGTGTGGTGGTCGCGAGCTCCAATCACGCCTCCGACTACTACGAGCGGCTGGTCTGGGATGGCCGGGTCGACATGGTCACGCCCGAGATGCCGCCGCGCTCGGACAACTGGTACGGCTGGGCCAAGGCGGCCTACGAGCTCCTGGGCTTCGTGTTCGCCACGGGGAAGGTCGACGGCAAGAAGCTCGAGGTGGTGCAGTGGCGCATCGGGGGCCCGCGCGACGACGACATCCAGCACGTGAAGCCCGGCGACATCAAGGTGATGCATCGAGCGCTCGGCGCCTATCTCTCGCGCCGCGATCAGGTCCAGCAGGCGATCCGCATGGTCGAGACACCCGACATCAAGGACGAGAACGGTGTGCCGTTCCTGATCGTCTACGGGATCAGCGGCAACACGCACCGCTTCTGGAGCCTGGCCAGCGCCAAGACCAAGATCGGCTATGAGCCGCAGGACGACAGCCAGGTGAACTTCGCCGACGCGATCGCCGCGATCGCGCGGCAAGCGCCCAAGTCGTGACGAGCCACTTCACCCCGGGGATGTGCGCGTGACGAGCCGGCGCTCGTTCATCGCTCTGGCGATGGCGGGCGCGCTCGGCGCTCCCCGGGCGGTCACCGCTCAAGGGCGCAAGGCCGCGCCCGAGGGGCGCAAGGTCGCGCCCGAGGGGCGCAAAGTCACGCGGATCGGCGTGCTCTCGCCGTTTTCGCCATCGGACGGCGCGGCGCCGTCGTTCCAGGTCTTCAAGGACACGCTGCGAGAGCTCGGCCATGTCGAAGGCGGCAATCTCGCCTTCGAGTACCGGTGGGCCGACGGCAAGTACGACCGTTTGCCCGCGCTCGCGGCCGAGCTGGCGCAGAGCAAGGTCGACGTCGTGCTGTCGGCCTGGAGCACGCCCGCCGCCCTGGCCGCGAAGCGGGCGACGAGCACGATCCCGATCGTCTTCGTCGGTGTCGGCGACGCGGTCGGCGTGGGGCTGGTGGCGAGCCTGGCGCGTCCGGGCGGCAACGTCACCGGATCCACGTTTCTCTCCGAGGAGACGGTGGGCAAGCTGCTTCAGCTCCTCAAAGAGGTCGTGCCGCGCGCGTCCCGCGTCGCGACCGTGTTCAATCCGAGCAATCCGGTCTACGCGCCCATGCTGAAGGACCTCGATGCGATGGCCCGCCAGCTGAACTTGCAGGTCGTCCGTCTGGGGGTGCAGGGCCCGGGCGACGTCGAGGCGGTGTTCGACGCCGCCAAGCGGGAGCGGCTCGACGGCCTCGTCGTGATGCGCGATTTCGTCCTCATCACGCACCGCGACCGCATCGTCGAGCTCGCGGCCAAGCACCGGCTGCCGGTCATGTACGGGATGCGCGAGTTCGTGTCGGCGGGCGGGCTCATGTCGTTCGAGCCGAGCCTCTCGGAGCTCTACCACCGGGCCGCGGGTCTCGTGCACAAGGTCCTCAAGGGCGCGCAGCCGGCCGAGCTGCCGGTCGAGCAGTCGAGCCGGTTCGAGCTCGTCGTCAATCTCAAGACCGCCAAGGCGCTCGGCCTGACCTTCCCGGAGCCCGTGCTGTTGCGCGCCGAGCAGGTGATCGAGTGACCACGGCCGGACCTGCTATCCTGATGGCCGCGACGCAGTTCGCGCTGCAGGCCGTCGCGGGGCTGGGGTCCCGTCGGCCGAGGCGCGACTCCAATAAAGAAGGATGACGCCATGAAGCTCACGTCGGCGCAGCTCGAGCAGTTCGATCGTGACGGCTACCTGTTCTTCCCGAGCCTCTTCACGCCCGAGGAGATCAAGGTCCTCACCGACGAAGTCCCGGCCCTTTACGCCCAGCACCGGCCGGAAAACGTCCGCGAGAAGGGCAGCGACGCCGTGCGGACGAACTTCGCGGCGCACATGTACAGCGCTCCGTTCGCGCGCCTGGCCCGTCATCCGCGCATGATCACGCCGGTCGTGCAGGTCTTCGGCGAGCCGGTCTACATGCACCAGTTCAAGATCAACGGCAAGATGGCCTTCGACGGCGACGTGTGGCAGTGGCACCAGGACTTCGGCACCTGGTTCAACGACGACCAGATGCCGGAGGCGCGCGCGATGAACGTCGCGATCTTCCTCGACGAGGTCAACGAATTCAACGGCCCGCTGATGTTCATCCCGGGCAGCCACAAGCTCGGCGTGCTCGACGCCGGCCACGATACGACCACGACCAGCTATCCCCTGTGGACCATCGATCACGCCACGATCACTCGATTGATCGAGCGCGGCGGGCTGGTGGCGCCCAAGGGGCCGGCGGGGTCGATGATCATGTTCCATTCGTGCCTGGTTCACGCGTCGACGTCGAACCTCTCGCCGTGGAACCGGGTGAGCGTCTACCTGAGCCTCTGCGCGGTGTCCAATCACATCCGGCGCTTCAAGCGGCCGGAGTACATCGCGCATCGTGACTTCACGCCGATCGAGTGCCTGCCCGACGACTGCCTGCGGCGCCCCTACGAGGTCGCGCTGCCGTGGAAGGACGGCACCCCGGAGGCCGCGCTCAGGTAGCTTTTCGCCGGGAGAGCTTCAAGAGCTTCGCCGCGTTCAGCCCCAGGATCTTCGCGCGGTCGGCGTCCTTCAGGAACGCGCACCCGTCGACGAAGCCGCGCGGATCGTACCAGCCCATGTCGTAGGGATAGTCCGTGCCCACGACGATGTGGTCGGCGCCCCAGAGGTTCACCAGGTGGCGCAGCTGCTCGCGATCGAACACGATCGTGTCGAAGTAGAGCTTGGCCAGCGACCGGCGCGGCGTCTTCTTCAGCACCGTGCGCGGGTCGACCCGCGCGCTCCACGCGTGGTCCATGCGGGCCGGGTAGTGCGAGACGTAGCCGCCGCCGTGCGCGGACACGATCTTGAGCTTCGGGAAGCGCTCGAGGATTCCGTCGAAGACCAGGTGGGCGATGGCGACCGTCGAGTCGAGCGGGTTGCCGATGATGTTGATGAAGTAGTGGTCCGAGAGCCGCTCGCCGCCGGTGAAGCCGTTGGGGTGCATGAACACCATCGCGTCGAGCTCCTGCGCCTTGGCCCAGAACGCGTCGCGCCCGCGGGAGATCTCCTGGCCGGCGACGTTGGTGCCGATCTCCACGCCGCGGAACCCGAGCCGCTTGACGCAGTATTCGAGCTCTTCGGCCGCCAGGTCGGGCGCCTGCAGCGGCACGTCGGCGAGCGCGACGAAGCGGTCGGGATGCTTGGCGACGATTTCCGCCAGGTTTTCGTTGATCGCGCGCGCGGCCTTGCGGCCGATCTCGGGCGCGAGCGAGTACATGAACTGGAACGGCGAGCAGGAGATCGCCTGCACGTCCACGCCCATCTTGTCCATGTCCTCGAGGCGCTGCTCGACGGACGTGAGACACCGGAACACGTTCTGCATCTGCTTCTGGTTCGTCGCGCGCGAGAGATCGTTCGTGAAGCGCATCGCCGGCTCGCTGTCGCGCCGGAAGACGTCCTTCACCATGTCGTCGGCGGGCGGGTAGTGAACGTGGCAATGGACGTCGACGCAGAGGTGCCGGCGGCGACCCTTCGTCTTGCGTGAGGCGCCGCCGCGCGCTGCCGGACCGGGACAGGTGAAGAGCACGTGTGAGTCTCCTTATCGGGCGACTTCGGAAGGCGCCACTTCGAGCAGCCAGAACGTTTGGTCGCCGCGAATTCGATGAGTGCGGCGCGTGAGAAAGGTCGTCGTCAGCTCCAGCTTGGCCAGGTTCTCCTCGCGCGAGCGCCGGTCGTCCACGATCGACGATCGAGTGTAGTCGAGCAGCAGCTCGGGGCGGAGCAGAATGTGCGTGATGCCGGCCGCCCGCACGCGCGCCGCCAGCTCGTCCGCGCTGGCCGAGCTGCGCACCCAGTCGCGCAGGGTCCAGTCCTCGAAGATGAAGTCGGAGAAGTACGGCCGGTCGAGATAGTACGTGTCACGCCGCATGTGGATCAGCCAGACGCGCGCCGTCGGCGGCAGCTCGCGGTTGACCAGCTCGTAATAGGGATAGTAGTCGAGCCGGCGCTCCAGGAACCGCGCGGGCGGCTCACCGCCGAGCACGACGCGCACGGGGCTCAGGACCGCGAACCACGCGACGACGACCGGGACGCCGGCGGCGGCGACGCACAGCGTGATCCACCAGAAGACGCGACCGAGCCCCGTGCCGAGCGCCTGCGCCGCGCTCTGGCCGATGACGGCCAGCGCGACCGCCAGTGCGGGCACCGCGGGGAGCGTGTAGCGGAGCTGCTGGCTCGAAAAGAGCCAGAACACGAAGAGGATGAACGAGACCAGCAGTGCCAGGCCGAGCTCCGCGTCGAGCCGCCGGGTGACCAGCGCCCAGGCGACCAGGGCGAGGGCAAACGCGAACGCCACGCCGAGTACGCCGTCGTAGTAGGCCGGCTCGTGAAGCTGCGAGGCCACCGAGAGGCGCAGTGGTGACAGCAGGAAATCGAGCGGCGTCAGCGCGTTGCCGTAGACCGAGAACATGCTCTCGTACAGCTGCGAGCGCTCGAGGTCCCAGCCGGGCGCCTGGCCGCCGAGCAGGCTGAGGAAGAACGGGAACACCGGATTGCCCGTTCGCGCCCAGGTCCGGAGATACCACGGTGCAGCGAGCGCGGCGCCGAGGCCCAAGGTCGCGAAGCCGGCGACGAGGAGCCCGATAGGCGTGCGCCGCTGCGCGGTCTGCTGAGCGGTTGAACGACTCAGCCGCAGCGCACGAAGGAGGACGGCGAGACCGAGCGCCAGCATCAGGACGATCGTGGTGAGCTTGATCGAAAGCGCCGCGCCGAGCGCGAACACGACGGGACGCAGCCAGGCCTCGTCGAGCGTCGTCCACCAGCGGCCGATCCCTCGGACGGCGAGGGCCGTGTACGCGGCGAGCGCCAGATCGACGTACCCGCCCGCGACCACGTCGTAGGCACTCGGGATCGCGGCCACGGCGAGCGCGGCGAGCCCCGCCCATCGCGAATCTGCGCCGCGCTCGCGCGCCCAGCCGTAGGTGACGAGCGCCAGCAGCGGCGCGAATGCGAACAACGTCGCGCCGACCGCTGCCTCCGCGGTGCGCTGGCCGGCCAGGCCGCCCAGCAGCATGGCCCAGACGCTGTGCATCTCGACGCCGAGCGAATAGTAGCTCGCGATGTTGTACGGGGTGTCCACGAAGCCCGCGGCGGCGAGATACGCCTTGGGCAGCGCCAGGTGGTAGAGGAGCGTGTCCTTCGCCGTCGGCGGCGCCAGCGCCGCGATCAGCGCGAGCGCTTGAACCAGCACGATCAGCGCCGTGCAGGTCCGAGGCGGACGGTCCGACGGCGACGGCGTGGCCCCGAACACGCGCCGCGCCGCGCGGACGCCGAGTGCGATGCCGCCGAGCGCCGCGACCGCGGCGACCGGCGCGCGATAGAGATGGATCACGCCGAGTACGAACCAGACCAGTGACCAGACACCGGCGCCGACGAGCGCGCGAGTCGCCAGATCCAGCGAACGTGGCTCCGGCGCCGTCGTGGCCGGCGGCCGCGAGAAAGCGCGGGTCACCAGGTCGCCGACACCGAGCCACGCCAGAACGATTGCCGCGGCCACGACGAGGCCGCCGAGCGTTGCACCGCCGCCAGCCACTCCGAAAACGGGCTCGCGCAGCAGCGAGGCGAGCGACGCGCCGACGAGCTCCGGCAGCCGGCCTACGTCGTCGCCACGGCGCTGAAAGAAGAGCGCCAGCAGAACGAGAGCGACGCCGCTCGCCAGCAGGAACGAAGCGCCGCGCCGAACCTGCGCCGTCACCGCGCCGTCGCGGCCGCCTGCGGCGCCGTCATCCCCGCCATCATCAGGCCGAGCGTGCGCTCGGTCGCTTCGGCCCGCGGTACGTCGCCGACGATGCGTCCGTCGTGCATGACAAGGATGCGATCGGCCAGCGCGAGGATCTCGTCGAGCTCGACCGAAACCAGCAGCAGCGCCTTGCCGGCGTCGCGCAGCGCCACCAGGCGGCGATGGATGAACTCGATCGCCCCGATGTCGACGCCGCGCGTCGGCTGACCG
>DATEMW010000019.1:0-2699 GCA_035275385.1 Candidatus Methylomirabilota bacterium
GGTGCTCGCGACGAGCTTGCCGTGGTCGCCCGAGATCAGCCGCGTGAACGGCTCCAGCCGCCGCGACGCGAGGTTGGTGTGCGACAGGATCAGCGGGGTTCGGCTCGCACGCGCGGCGCCCTCCACCATCGTCAGGGTGCCGTGCGCCACGTCGACGACGATGCCGAGCCGGTTGCACTCGGCGATCACGTCGCGGCCGAGCGCGGTGATACTACCGTGCGCCGCTGATTCGGTCTGGTTGTCGCCGAGATCGCTCGGCATGAAATGCACGAGCTGCAGATGCCGTACGCCCCGGCGGTAGACCTCGGCGATGCGCTCGGGCTTGCCCTCGATGAACTGGCACCCTTCGATGGCCTGCACGATCGCCGGCTCGCGGTCGCGGTGCGCTGCCTCGAGGTCGCCCCGTTTCAGCGCGCGGCCCAACCCCTGACTTCGCACGAGGGCGTCGAACCAGTCGAGCCGAGCTTCCGTGAATCGCCAGAGCTCCCCGGATGTCGGCTCACGCATCACACGCACGCGATTCTGCCCGTCGCGCTGAAGCACGGGCGAGTCGCTGGAGTGCTGCAGGCACACCGCGGTCATCCGTCCGCTCCGCATGCGCCCGGCCAGATCGTAGGTGGGCGTCCGCCGGCCGGTCGCGCCCGCCGCGTGCGAGTGGATGTCGACGCCGATGACGCTGTCGAGCAGCTGCGCGGCCTCGGGATTGGACTCGGCCACGTCTCCCCCGGAACGGCTCGCGCACCCGCCGAGGGCCAGGACGCCCAACGCGGCCAACATCTCCCGGCGCGTCAGGGACAATCGACTTGGCTCCATGGCCATCTCGTTTCGCACGCGGGGGCGGTCGGGGGCAAGAGCAATCGGCAACGCGGGGTGGCGATGCAGCTGAGGCCGGGCGATATAATCGCGGAGATGGCGGCCAGCTCGCGGCTCACGCTCGGCGGTTTTCTCGCCCGGTTCCTTCTCGCCCTGGTCGTTGTGGGCGCCACCTACAATCCGACGCCGTACTGCTACTACGCGTGGGTGAAGAGCACCGGCTTCGACTGGCGCCCGACGACCGCCTTCGCCGGGGTCGTGCTCCTGATCGGCTGGTTCATCTGCCTCAGACTCACCCTGCGCTCGATGGGCGGCATCGGCTTTCTGCTCGCCAACGCCTTTCTCGCGGCGCTCTACTGGCTCCTCGCGAGCTGGCGGTGGCTGCCGTTCGACGACGTTGCGGCTCTCTCGTGGCTCGGCATGTTCAGCGTCGCCACGATCCTGGCCGTCGGCATGTCGTGGACGCACTGGCGGCGAGCCTCGATCCGCGGCTCGGCCTGAACGAAAAAGGGGCCGCCCCTTTCGGAGCGGCCCCCCGCACGACGTGAGCTCTCAGCCGATCAGCTGTGCCACTTGAACTGCTGCGGCTTGCGTGCCGACTCCTGCGAGATCATGACGTTGACCAGCGCCGGGCCCTTGAACGCCGTCGCCTGCTCCAGCGCCGACTTCAAGTCCTTCGGGTTCTCGACGAACCAGCCCTTGCCGCCGAAGGCCTCCATCATCTTGTCGTAGCGCGCGCCGTAGATCAGCGCGTTGGGCTTCATCGTCTTGAGCGGATTGGCCGGCGGGGTCGCATGGCCTGGCCCGATGCCGCCGTTGTTGAACACCACGATCTTGACCGGCAGCTGATAACGGCAGACCGTCTCGATCTCCATGCCGGAGAACCCGATCGCGGAGTCCCCGGACACCGAGATGATCGGCTTGTCAGGATGGACCACCGCCGCCGCGACCACGAAGCCCATGCCGATGCCCATCGTGCCGTAGCTGCCGGCGTCGAGCCGGTGCCGCGGCCTCGAGTTCAACAGCTGGGTACGGCCGATGTCCATCGTGCTGGCACCCTCACCGATGATGATCGCGTCGTCCGGCGTCCACGCCGCGACATCCTTCAACGCCCGATAATAGTTGGCCGGCGCCTGGTCGTCGGCGAGCTGGGGCGCGATCTGCGCCGCGTTCCCCGCCGCCTTCTCGGCGATCGAGGTGTGCCAGGGCGTGTCGGAGGGATAGACCCACTCGCGCTTCTTGAGCGACTCGTTGATCTGCGCGACGATCGCCTTGCCGTCGCCGACCAGCGCAACTTCGGTCGGCGCGTTCTGGCCGATCGTCTCCGGCGCGATGTCGAGCTGGATGAAGCGGACGTTCTTGTTGTAACGCGGCGGCAGGCCGAAGTGCATGATCCAGTTCAGGCGCGCGCCCATCAGGAAGATGACGTCGGCGTTCTGCAGCGCGTGGCTGCGCGCGGCGCCGACCGACAGCGGATGGTTGTCGGGCATCACGCCCTTGCCCATCGGCGAGGCCAGGAACGGCACCTTGGTCCGCTCGATGAACGAGCGCACCTCGTCCTCGGCGCGCGAATAGGCCATGCCCTTGCCGATGATGACGAGCGGCCGCTCGGCGGACCGCATCACGTCGAGCGCGCGCTCGACATCCTGGGGAATGGCTTGGGTGCGCGGCGGATCCGGGCAGCGCGCCGGCTCTTCCACCCGCGACTCGTCGACTTTTCCGGTAATGATGTCGTCAGCGATGTCGAGGTAGCTCGCGCCGGGCCGTCCGTAGATCGCGTTCCGCACCGCCATCTCGACGTAGAACGGGATCCGGTGGACGTGCTCGATCGCGTGGGCGAACTTGCAGAAGGGCGTCGCGATGTACACCTGGCGCTCTTCCTGGAA
>DATEMW010000020.1:0-15494 GCA_035275385.1 Candidatus Methylomirabilota bacterium
CGCGTCCGCCGCGGCGACGTCGTCGTCGGGATCTCCGCCAGCGGAGCGACGCCGTTCGTGCGTGCGGCGCTCCAGTCCGCCAGACGCCGCGGCGCGGCGACCGTGTTGATCACCTGCAACGCCCGGGGGCTCGGGCGGCTCGGGGATCAGGTGCGGATCGCGCCGGCCACGGGCCCCGAGGTGCTGGCCGGCTCGACGCGGCTCAAGGCCGGCACCGCCACCAAGCTGGTCCTGAACACGCTGACCACGGCCAGCATGACCGGCCTCGGCCGAATTTACGGAAATCGGATGGTCGATCTTCAGCCACGGTCGGTGAAGCTCCGGGAGCGGGCGCTGAGGCTGATCGCCGAGCTGGCCGAGGTGTCGCCGCGTCGGGCGCTTCAGGCGTTCGAGGCGTCGAAAGGTCGGGTGCGGGTCGCGATCGTGATGGCTCGAAACGGAGGGGATGCTGCCGAGGCCACCCGCGCGCTCGAGACCGCGGGCGGCTCGCTACGCGTCGTGCTTCAGAAGTTCCGGCGGAAGTAGCGGGCGCGCACCCGAACCGGCTCGAACTTCAGGGCGAACAGCACCCAGCCGAACGGGAGGACGATCGCCGCGACGGTGAGCCAGAACTTGCTGCTCTTCCAGAATTCGCTTTCCACGATCCAGGTCCAGGTCATCTTCATGCCGTACGTTAAAGCACGGACGATGCCAGCCCAGAGCGTCTCGTAAGTATTTGAACTTACGTTGGGATCAGGTCATGTTCGCATCTGTCTTCACACCGACACGGTAACTTCTGAACCATCGTTCGGTGGTTTCTTTCCGAACGTGTGTGTCTAGCTGTGAGAAGGATCCGCCGTGTCCTCGAATCTGACGGGCGTCCGACCCTTCAGGTAGTCGAAGTCGACCCCCTCGTTGGCCTGAAGCACGTGGTCCAGGAAGAGCTTGCCGTAGCCTCGTGTGAAGTGCGGCGGTCGGGGCTTCCAGGCAGCTTTCCGGCGGGCCAGCTCCTCGTCGCCGACCTTCAGGGTGAGGCTGCGCCGCGGGACGTCGAGCTCGATCTCGTCGCCGTCGCGCACGAGGGCCAGGGGCCCGCCGATCGCCGACTCGGGCGCGACGTGCAGCACCACCGTCCCGTAGGACGTTCCGCTCATGCGCGCGTCGGAGATCCGCACCATGTCCTTCACGCCGCGCTTGAGGAGCCTCGCCGGAATCGGCGCCGCGCCCCATTCCGGCATCCCCGGCGCGCCGCGCGGACCGACGTGCTTGAGCACCAGCACCGAGCTCTCGTCGATCGCGACGCTCTCGTCGTCGATGCGCTTGTGTAGATCAGCGTGGTCCTCGAAGACGACCGCGCGGCCGCGATGGGTGAGCAGGTGCGCCGAGGCCGCCGACTGCTTGAGCACGGCGCCGTCCGGGCAAAGGTTCCCGAACAGGATCACGGTGCCGCCCTCGCCCGCCAGCGGCATCGCGAGCGGCCGGATGACGTCCTCGTTGTAGCACTTCGCGTCCTTGACGTTGTCGGCGATCGAGTGCCCGTTCACGGTTGCAGCGCCGCCGTGCAGGAGCGGCAGCAGCTGCCTCAGCACCGCCGGCAGGCCGCCCGCGTAGAAGAAATCCTCCATCAGATACTTTCCGGACGGGCGCAGGTTCACCAGGAACGGCGTCGTCTTCGACAGCTCGTCGAAGCGCTTGAGCGGCAGCGGCACGCCGACGCGCCCGGCGATGGCGACCAGATGGATGATCGCGTTGGTCGAGCCGCCGATCGCCATGTCGGCCCGGATCGCGTTGTCGAACGCCTGCGCCGTGAGGATCTGCGAGGGCTTGGGACCGCCGGCCAGCGCCATCTCGACCGCGCGCCGCCCGGACATCTCGGCCATCGCGAGCCGCCGCGAGTCGGACGCGGGGATCGCGGCGTTGCCGGGCAGGGTCATGCCGAGCGCCTCGGCCATCGAGGCCATCGTGGACGCGGTGCCCATTACCATGCAGTGGCCGCTCGAGCGCGACATGCACGACTCCGCCTCGCAGAGCTCCTCGTCGGTGAGCCGTCCGGCTCGGCGCTCGGCCCAGAGCCGCCAGGCGTCGGTGCCCGAGCCGAGCTCTTCGGCGCGCCACTTGCCGCTGAGCATCGGCCCGCCGGTCACCATGACCGCAGGAATGTCCGCGGACGCGGCGCCCATCAGCATGGCCGGCGTCGTCTTGTCGCAGCCTGACAGGAGCACGACAGCGTCGAGCGGATAGGCGCGCAGACACTCCTCGACGTCCATCGCCATCAGGTTCCTGAACAGCATCGTCGTCGGCTTCATCAGGACTTCGCCCAGCGAGATCGTCGGAAACTCGACCGGAAAGCCTCCCGCGCTCCAGACGCCGCGCTTGACCGCGTCGGCGACCTGCCGCAAATGGGCGTTGCAGTTCGTGAGCTCCGACCACGAGTTGGCGATGCCGACGACCGGCCGGCCGTCGAAGACGGCGTCGCTGAATCCTTCGGCTTTGAGCCACGAGCGATGGACGAAGCCGTCGAGGTCGTTGCGGCCGAACCAGTTGCGGCTTCTGAGCGGGTGTGCTGTCATGTGTCCCTCCGGGGCACCGATTATAGAGCGAGGGGGTTTCCATGCGGCTCGCCGGCAAGGTCGCGGTCGTGACGGGCGGCGGAAGCGGGATCGGCCGCGGCATCGTGCTGGCGATGGCGCGTGAAGGCGCCGACATCGCCATTCCCGACATCCAGGTCCTGAACGCCGAGAAGGTCGCCGCCGAGGTCAAGGGGCTGGGCCGCAAGGTCCTCGCGATGAAGACCGACGTCACCAGCGCCGCCGACGTCAAGACGATGGTCGACCGCACGCGCGAGGCGCTCGGCAAGATCGACATCCTCGTGAACAACGCCGGCGCCGCCGGGCCTCCGGGCATGCCGTTCACGAACAACACCGAGGAAGACTGGGACCGCACGTTCGCGGTCAACACGAAGTCGGTGTTCCTCACGTGCAAGGCGATCACGCCCCACTTCATCGAGCGCAAGGCGGGCCGCATCGTCAACATCGCCTCGATCGCCGGGCCGATCTCGGCGCCCACGATGCCGCCCTACAGCGTGGCCAAGATGGGCGTGATCACGCTCACCCGCATCATCGCCAAAGAGCTGGCGGCCCACGGCGTGACCGTGAACGCGATCTGTCCGGGTGTCCTCTGGACCGACTTCTGGCAGAAGCTCGCCGCGCACCTGGCCGAGACGAACCCGGCCTTCAAGGGCATGACGGCGCGCCAGGTGTTCGACAAGCGCATCGCCGACATCACGCCGATGAAGCGCGAGCAGACCCCGGAAGACATCGGCTGGGCCGCGGTCTTCCTCGCCTCCGACGAAGCGCGCAACATCACCGGCCAAGCCCTCAACGTCGACGGCGGAGTCGTGATGCAGTGAACTTCGACTTCAGCGACCGGGAAGAAGCATTCCGCAAAGACGTCCGCGGCTGGCTCGAGGCCAATCTGCCGGACGATCTGCGGGGCCGCGCGTTCGCCGCCTCGCGCGCCGGCCGCGACGAGGTCAAGAAGCTGCGCGCCTGGCAGAAGCGCATGTGCGAGGCCGGCTACGTCGGGCTCGACTGGCCCACGGAGTTCGGCGGACGCGGCGCGACGATCGTGGAGATGGTCATCCTCTACCAGGAGATGGCGCGCGCCGAGTCGCCGCAGCTGGTCAACCGCGGCGGCGTGTCGATGCTGGGGCCGACGCTCATGAAGCACGGGACGCCGGCGCAGCAGCAGCGCCACCTGGCGAAGATCCTCACGGCCGACGAGCTCTGGTGCCAGGGCTTCTCCGAGCCCAACGCGGGCTCGGATCTGGCGAACCTCCAGACGCGCGCGGTGCGCGACAGCGATCACTTCGTGATCAATGGCCAGAAGGTGTGGACCAGCATGGCCCACGTCGCCGACTGGTGCTTCCTGCTGGTCCGTACCGATCCCGCCGCGGCCAAGCACAAGGGCATCAGCTTTCTGCTGGTCGACATGAAGACGCCGGGCATCACGGTGCGGCCGCTCCGCCAGATCACCGGGGAAGCCGAGTTCAACGAGGTGTTCTTCGACAACGTGCGGGTGCCCGTCGAGAACCTGGTCGGCAAGCTCAACGAGGGCTGGTCGGTCGCGATCACCACGCTCGCCTACGAGCGCGATCTCTTGACGTTCATCCGGCACATCTCGCTGCGCAACGCGCTGCATCGGCTCGTCCGGCTCGCCCAGGAGCAGCGCAAGGGCGCCGACCCGATCTTGCGGCAGAAGCTCGCCGCGCTCTGGATCGGCGAGCAGGCGCTCCAGCTCAACGGCTATCGCAGCCTCACGAAAATTCTACGGGGCGGCGCGCCCGGGCCCGAGGGCTCGACGTCCAAGCTGTTCTGGAGCCAGCTCGATCAGGAGCTGGCGCACGTCGCGACCGAGGTCATCGGCCCGTACTCGCAGATCGCCCACGGCTCGGACTGGGCGCCCGACGACGGCCAGTGGGAGTTCTACGAGCTCCTGGCGCGCGGCAGCGGCATCCGTGCCGGCACGTCCGAGATCCTCCGCAACATTCTCGCCGAGCGCGTCCTCGGCCTGCCGAAGGACTAGATGAGGAGCCATCCCATGAGTGACCTGCTCTACGAGGTGAAGGACAAGATCGCGACGATCACGCTGAATCGTCCGGACAAGCTCAACGCGTTCACGCGCGACATGATCGACGCGTGGGCGCAGTCGCTCGCGGCCGCGCAGGCCGACGAGAGCGTGAACGTCATCGTGGTCACCGGCTCCGGGCGCGCGTTCTGCTCGGGCGGCGACGTGGGGCGGATGCGCGAGGGCGAGCCGACGGCGCTCGACGGCAAGAACAGTCTCTGGGAGGGCGTGCACCGCGTGCCCAAGACGCTCGAGACCGTCGACAAGCCGGTCATCGCGATGGTCAACGGCCTGGCGGTCGGCGCCGGCATGGGCATGTGCGTCATGTGCGACATGCGCGTGGCCGCCGAGTCGGCGCGTTTCTCGACCGGCTACGTGCGCGTGGGCCTGGTGCCGGGCGACGGAGACACGTATTTCCTGCCCCGGCTCGTGGGCGCCGCCAAGGCGCTCGAGCTCCTGTGGACCGCCGACTTCATCGAGGCGCCGGAAGCGCACCGGCTCGGCATCGTGCAGCGGGTCGTGCCGGACGCGCAGCTGAAGGACACCACCTACGCGCTGGCGCGACAGATCGCGGACGGGCCGCAGATCCCGATCCGGATGATCAAGCGGCTCGTCTACCAGAGCCTCAAGCTGGATCTCCGCACGCACCTCGACCTGGTCTCGTCGCACATGTCGATCGTGCGGCAGACGGCAGACCACAAGGAAGGCGTGACGGCGTTCAAGGAGAAGCGGCCCCCGCGATTCGAGGGCCGCTGAGCGAGTCCTAGCCCCGACCCTTCAGCTTCGGATCGAGCGCGTCGCGGAGCGAGTCGCCGAAGAGGTTGAAGCCGAACACGCCGAGGCTGATCGCGATGCCCGGGAAGAGCGCGATCCACGGCGCCTTCTCGGCGTACGACGGCGCCGACCCCGAGAGCATCAAGCCCCACGACGGCGTCGGCTCCGCCGCGCCGAGCCCCAGATAGGACAGCGCCGCCTCGGCCAGGATCGCCGCGCCGAGCTGCGCCGTCAGCATGATGATGTACGGCGCCGCGATGTTGGGAATGATGTGCTGCAGGATCACGCGGCGGCGCGTGGCGCCGAGCGCCTGCACCGCCTCGACGTAGACGTTCTCCTTCACCGACAGCGCGGTCGCGCGCACGACGCGCGCGACGCGCGGGATCACCGGGATCGAGATCGCGATCACGACGTTCTGCACCGCCGGGCCCAGGATCGACGCGATGGCGAGCGCCAGGATCAGCTGGGGGAACGCCAACAAGATATCCATCAGCCGCTCGAGCAGGAGATCGACCCGACCACCCCAGTAGGCGCTGATCACACCCAGGAACGCGCCGATCGTGCACCCGATGAGCGACGCGGCGAAGCCGACGAACAAGGCGATGCGGGCGCCGTACATGATGCGGCTCAGCACGTCGCGGCCGAACTCGTCCGTCCCGAACCAGTGCTCGGCGCCCGGCCGCTGGAACTGCGCGCCGTAGTCGCCGACATAGGGGTCGTAGGGCGCCAACGCCTGGGCGAACACCGCCAGGAACAGCATGCCCAGGATGATCACGGCGCCGGCGGCGCCGAGCGGCTTCGTGCGGGCGAAGCGCGCCACCACACCGGCGAACGTGGGCTTCGGCGCCAGGGTGGCGGAAGCGGTCGCGTGGGCGACTTCGATGTTGGTTGCCATGGCCGTCAGCGGTAGCGAATGCGCGGGTCGAACCACGCGTAGGTCAAGTCGACGAGCAAGTTGACGACGACGAACCCGAAGGCAATCAGGAAGATCAGCGCCTGCACGACCGGATAGTCGCGGTGGGCGACGGCGTCGACCACGAACCGCCCGACACCGTTCAGGGTGAACACGGTCTCGGTGACGACGAGCCCGCCGATCAGGAACGCGAACTCCGTCCCGACGAGCGTGATCACCGGAAGCATCGAGTTCTTGAGCGCGTGGCGAATGACGACCGCCCGCTCGCGCAGCCCCTTCGCCCAGGCCGTGCGGATGTAGTCCTCACGCAGCACCTCGAGCAGGGTCGAGCGCGTCATCCGCGTGGTGACGGCGGCGTAGCGATACCCCACGGTGACGACGGGCCAGACCATCATCTGGAAGTTCGCCCAGGGATCGATCCACGGCGGCGTGAACTCGAGTGGCGGCCCCCAGCCGAAGAAGATCACGAGCATCAGGATGCAAAGGATGCCGACCCAGAACGACGGGATCGCGAGCCCGCCGATGCTCACGATGCGCACGAGATAGTCCACCCAGGTGTCCTGGCGGATCGCCGCCAGCATGCCCAGGGGAATCGCGATCAGGACCGAAACGAATGTCGCGGCGATCGCCAGCTCGAGCGACAGCGGCAGCCGGATCAAGAGCTCCTCGATGACCGGCCGCCCTGTCCACAGCGAGTTGCCGAAGTCGAACCGCAGGACGCCCCAGAGCCACGTCCCGAACTGCACGATCAGCGGTTGATCCAGACCGAGGCGATGGCGCATGTCGGCCAGCTGCTTGGCGTCGATCTGGCCGCCCGCTTCACCGCCGAAGATCAAGAGCGCCACGTCGCCGGGAATCACCCGCATGATCACGAACACCAGCGCCGCCGCGCCGAGCAGAGTCGGAACGATCAGCAGAAGCCGCTTCGTGAGGTAGGTGCCCATGTGTCGCCCCCGCCGCGCTCTGGACTAGTCCTCGGACAGCCAGACGTCCTGGAGCTTCTGGTTCGCGTAGTGGTTGGGCGGCGCCACGTAGTTCTTCACCTTGGTCCAGTGCACGACGTTGCGCGACCACCAGAGGCCCGGCATGTAGTACGCGTGCTCGAGCACAGTCTTCTGCAGCTGCAGGATGATCTTGCGCCGCTCGGCCGGATCGAGCGCGCGCGACTGGCGCGAGAACAGATCGTCGACGACGGGGTCGCTGAAGCGGCCCCAGTTCTGCGGATCCCCCGTGGTGTAGCGCCGCAGGAAGATATCGGCGTCGTCGCTCGCCTCGACGGTCGGCGCCACGATCAGCTCGAAGTTCCCGGTGTCCCGGCCATCGGCGAACCACGCCGCGGTCTCCTCGGGCCGCTGCTCGGCCTGAATGCCGATCTTCCGCCATTCCTGCACCGCGTACACGGCGAAGTCCTGGTACGGGAGCTTCACGTTGCGATTTTTCAAGATCACCTTGAAGCCGTTGGGATAGCCCGCCTCGGCCAGGAGCTTCTTGGCCTCCGCGCGGTTCTTCTCGATGTCCGGGCTGAATCCAGGCAGCTTGTGGAGCTCTGCCTCCGACAGGGCGAACTCGGTGCTCGGACGCAGGAGACCACCCACGTCCTTGAGCCCGGTGAGATTGAACAGCACCTTGCCGCCGGTATAACGATCGAGTCCGAGCGTGAGCGCTTTGCGCACGCGCTCGTCGTTGAACGGCTTCACGGTGTTGTTGATGGCGATGCCCCATTGGCCGGTCATGGCCGTGTGCTGGACGGCCACCTTGTCGCCGAGCTGCTTCTTGATCGCCTCGACGTCGGCGGCGGGGAGATCACGGAACTCGATGTACGCGCGCCCGGAGCGGATGGCCGCCGCCCGTACCGACGTTTCCGTGCTGATGAAGAACTTGTAGCCGTTGAGGTACGGCCGGTCCTTCACGAAGTAGTCGGGGTTGCGCTCGCCCTCGAAGCTCGCGCCCGGCGTGTAGCTCTTGAACTTGAACGGGCCGGAGCCCACCACGTTCTTCATGAAATAGTTGGGGTCTTTGTCGAGGTACTTCTTGGGGTAGATCACGTTCCAGGGTGACGCCAGATTCAGGAGCAGCGAGGCCGACGGGAACTTGAGCTTGAAGACGACGGTGCTCGCGTCCGGGGCCTCGACGGTCGTGATCGCCGAGTAGCTGTTCTTCCGGACGCTGCGCGTCCCGGCCGGCGGGTTGAGCAGCTTGTCGTAGGTGGCCTTGACGTCGACGGCCGTGAGGGGCGAGCCGTCGTGGAACTTGATCCCCGGCCGGATCTTGAACGTGTAGGTCAGGCCGTCGGGCGAGATCTTCCAGTCGCTGGCGGCGTCTCCGATGATCTTCGGATAGTCGTAGGGATCGGTCTGCAGCAAGGTGCTGTAGAGCGGCGCGACCAGCTGGATCGTGGCGAACGTGCTTTCCTGATGCGGGTCGAGGCTCGGCGGATCGGCGCCGATGACCGCCAGAAGAACGCCGCCGCGGCGCGGCGTCTCGGCGGCGTTGACCACGGTGACGGTTGACGCGACCGCGACCGCGATCGCGAGAGTGAGCACGAGGAGCCGGGCATGGTACCGCCGGGAACCTGCCGCCATCAGTGACCTCCCGAGCGTCGGGGACGCTCGATTGATTTCTGCTACCGATTAGTGGCGGACGGTACAGTCCGGCGCGGCACCTGTCAACTAGTGCCGCTTGTAAGGTTACTTGTCAGGTGGTCAGGCCGGGTCAATCCTCCGCGAGCCATACGTCTTGGAGCTTCTGGTTGGAGTAGTGGTTTGGAGGGGCCACGTAGTTCTTCACCTTCGCCCAGTGCACCACGCTGCGAGCCCACCAGAGCCCCGGGATGTGGTACGCGTTCTCGAGAACGATCCTCTCTATCTCGTTCACGAGCCGCCTGCGCTCGGCAGGATCGAGAGCTCGCGTCTGCCGCGCGAAGAGATCGTCGACCCGAGGATCGGAGAAGCGCCCCCAGTTGTTCGTGTCGCTCGTGGTGTACCGCTCCAGGAACAAGTCGGGGTCGTCCATGTAATTGAAGACGCCGTTGACGATCACCTCGAAGCTCCCCGTGTCCCGTCCATCCGCGAACCACGCCGCCGTCTCGAGCGGCCGGTGCTCGGCTTCGACCCCGATCTTGCGCCACTCTTGGACCACGAACACGCCGAAGTCGATGTACGGAACGCGCACGTTGCGGTTCTTCAACACCACCTTGAAGCCGTTGGGGTAACCCGCTTCCGCCAGGAGCCGCTTGGCCTCGGCCCGACTCTTCTCCGCGTCCCTCCCGAACCCCGGCAGCTTCGCGAGCTCGAGCTCGGGCGTCGCGAACTCCGTGCCCGGACGCATCAGCCCGCCGACGTCTCTGAGGCTCGCGATCGGGTAGAGCACCCTGCTCGCCGTGTACCGGTCGAGGCCGAGGGTGAGGGCCTTGCGGACGCGGATGTCGGTGAATGGCCTCGCGGTCTGGTTCATCGCGATCCCGAACTGGCCGGTCGCGGCCGTCTCCTGCACGACAACCTTGTCCCCGAGCTGTTTTCGAATTGACTCCACCTCGGCCAGGGGCATCGTGCGGAATTCGATCCAGGCGCGGCCGGATCGGAGCGCTGCGGCGCGCACGGAGGTCTCGGTGCTGATGAAGAACTTGTAGCCGTCGAGGTAGGGTCGGTCCTTGACAAAGTAGTCGGGGTTTCGCTCGCCCTCGAACGTGGAGCCGCGGGTATAGCTCTTGAATTTGTACGGCCCCGAGCCGACCACGTTCGACTTGAAGTAGTTAGGGTCCCGATCGAGGTACTTCTTTGGGTAGATGACGTTCCACGGCGAGGCGAGATTGCCGAGCAGTGAGGCTGACGGGAACTTGAGCCTGAAGACGACCGTGGCCGCATCAGGCGCCTCGATGCCGGCGATCGCGCCATAGGCGTTCTTCCGGATGCTCCGGACTCCCGGCGGCGGGAAGACGATCTTGTCGTAGGTGGCTTTGACGTCGGCGGCCGTCAGTGTCGACCCGTCGTGGAAACGAATGCCCTGCCGAAGCTTGAACGTATAGGTGAGCCCGTCGGGCGAGATCTTCCACTCGCTGGCAGCGTCGCCGATGATCTTCGGGTAACTGAGCGGGTCGATCTGGATCAGCGTGCTGTAGAGCGGCGCCACCATCTGCATGGTGGCGAAGGTCTGCTCCTGGTGCGGGTCGAGACTCGGCGCGTCGGCCGCGATGGCGGCGAGCAGGACACCGCCTCGGCGCGGCGTCTCCGACGCCTGCGCCGCGGCCGGCGCCGCCGAGACCAGCGAGCCGATCAGCACACCGAGCCCGACAACCGCGACGATCGTCTTACGTCGTCGCATGTCAGTCCTCCGACAGCCACACGTCCTGGAGTTTTTGATTGGTGAAGTGACTGGGCGGCGCCACCCAGTTCTTCATCTTGGCCCAGTGCACGACGTTCCTCGACCACCAGAGACCTGGGACGTGGTAGGCGTTCTCCAGCACGATCTTCTGGAGCTCGATGACGAGCCGCTTGCGCTCGGCCGGGTCGAGCGTCCGCGCCTGGCGGTCGTACAGGTCGTCGATGGCCGGGTTGGAGAAGCGGCCCCAGTTCTGAGAGGACCCGGTGATGAACGGCGCGAGCAGCGCGTCGGGATCATCGACGAAGTGGCCGGTCGGAAACACGACCACCTCGAAGTTCGCTTGGTCTCGTCCGTCCGCGTACCAGGCCGCGGTCTCGAGCGGCCGATGCTCGGCCTCGATCCCGATCTTGCGCCATTCCTGGATCACGTACACCGCCCAGTCCTGGTACGGGAGCTTGATGTTGCGATTCTTCAGCACCACCTTGAAGCCGTTCGGGTAGCCCGCCTCGGCCAGGAGCCGCCGGGCTTCGGCGCGGTTCTTCTCGGCGTCGCGTCCGAAGCCCGCGAACTTCTCGAGGTCGGCCGGCGCCATCGCCCACTCCGTGCCCGGACGAGTGAACGCCCCGACGTCGCGTAGACCGGTGAGCGGGTACAGGACCTTGCCCGCTGTGTACCGATCGATCGCGAGGTTGAGGGCTTTCCTCACGCGAATGTCGGTGAACGGCTTCACGGTGTTGTTGATCGCGATGTCGAAGTGAATGACGAATGGAGTCTGCTGGACCACGACCCGGTCGCCCAGCTGCTTGCGGATCGCGTCGACCTCGGCCTGAGGCAGATCCCGGAACTCGACGTACGCGCGGCCGGAGCGGACCGCCGCGGCGCGCACGGACGTCTCCGTGCTGATGAAGTACTTGTAGCCGTTCAGATAGGGACGGTCCTTGACGAAGTAGTCAGGGTTGCGCTCGCCTTCGAACGACGATCCGCGCGTGTAGCTCTTGAACCGGAACGGTCCGGAGCCCACGACGTTGCTCTTGAAATAGTTCGGGTCGCGGTCGAGGTACTTCTTCGGGAAGATCACGTTCCACGGCGAGGCGAGATTCGTGAGGAGCGAGGCCGACGGAAACTTGAGCTTGAACGTGACGGTGCTCGGATCCGGCGCCTCGACGCTCGCCACGGCCGAATAGTGTTGCTTTCGGATGCTGCGCACGCCTTCCGGCGGAAACAGGATCTTGTCGTAGCTGGCCTTGACGTCGGCGGAGGTCAGCGGCGACCCGTCGTGGAAGCGGATGCCGGACCGGATCTTGAACGTGTAGAGGAGGCCGTCGGGCGAGATCTTCCACTCGCTCGCCACGTCGCCGATGATGTTCGGGTAGCCGTACGGATCGATCTGCAGAAGCGTGCTGTAGAGCGGCGACACCGGTTGCAGCGTGGCGAAGGTTTGCTCCTGGTGCGGGTCGAGGCTCGGCGCGTCGGCGCCGATGGCCGCCAGGAGGACGCCGCCACGGCGCGGTGTCTCCGAGGGCTGCGCGGCAGCGAGGACGGTCAGACAACCGACCGCGACGGTGAGCGCGCAGGCAAGGGTGAGGGTGTGGTGACGCCGGATCCCTGTCGCCATCTGGCACCTCCCGAGCTATTGGGCGTTCGCCGGAACTGAACCGAACAGGGACGGGACCGAAAAGGGACGGGACGTCTGGCCCGTGTTACGCCGGACCGACGCGGCGGAAGCTACCAGCGGGACGCCGCGCTGTCAAACGGTCGACCGCCGCGCGGCGGTCAGCGGGGCGCCAGCACCATCTGAGTCTGGATCGTTTGCGCGAGCAGCCGGCCCGACGCGTCGGTCACGCGCGTCTGCCACACCATCGTCGTGCGGCCGCGATGCAGGGGCGTCGCCTCCGCGCGGACGATGCCGTCACGACCGGCGGCGAAGAAGTTCGTCTTCGACTCGAGCGTCGTCGTCGAAGCGCCCGGCGGAAGGTTGAGAAACGTCGCGGTGGCGCCGACGGTGTCGGCCATGGCCATGATGGTGCCACCGTGCAGCGCTCCGCCGACGGTTCGAAGATCGTCGCGGATGGTCAGCTCGGCGACGAGCCGGTCTTTCGAGGCTTCGATGTACCGCATGCCGATTAGCTCCGGCAAGAATCCGCGCTGAAGCTCGGTGAGCTGAGCGAGATCGATCGTCACGAGCGCTCTCCTTCGACGGGTGCCTGAACGGCGCCTGAACGGCGCGCGCGGACTTCAGACCGGCGAGTAGCCGCGGTATTCCATCTGGGTGGCGATCCGGACCCGCGCGTCCGCGCCCCAGAATTTCTCGACGAGATAGAGCCCGAGGTCGAGCGACGACGAGACGCCGCCGGCCGTCACGATGCGCCCCTCGTCGACGACGCGCCGGTTCGTCACGACCTCGCGACAGAGCGGGCGGAGCAGGTCGACCGTGAGGTGATGCGTGGCCGCGCGCTTGTCCTTCAAGTAGCCCGCGCGCCCGAGCAGCAAGGCGCCGGAGCAGACGGACGCCAGCGGCCGCTCGTCGCCCCAGCTCTTCAGATAGTCGATGGCGCGCTTGTTGTCCATCAGCGCGACGGTCCCGAGGCCGCCGGACACGTAGAGAAAGTCGAAGCCGGAGAGATCCTCGTAAACCGAGTCGGGCTTGAGTGTGAGCCCGGTCTCGTCGGCGATCTCGGTGTCGGTGCCGATGATCCGGTGGGTCACCTTCGCGTCGATCGACATCGTCGCGACGCGGCGAAGCGCGTCGTACGCGCCGACGAGATCGAGCAAGGTCAGGCGAGGGAAGACGAGGAACGCGATCCGCTTGGGCGCCGCCATCGCGTCAACAGGGCTGGACGGAGGCCTTGTGCCGCTGCGCGAGGGCCTGATAGCCCTCGGGATTCGCGCGCACCCAGCGCTCGGCCGGCGTGCCGGCCAGCGGGCCGCGCACTTTCGCCGGGGCGCCCAGCGCCAG
Source organism: Candidatus Methylomirabilota bacterium (assembly GCA_035275385.1). Taxonomy (GTDB): domain Bacteria; phylum Methylomirabilota; class Methylomirabilia; order Rokubacteriales; family CSP1-6; genus AR31. The sequence goes on from DATEMW010000020.1 coordinate 13,569, forward strand.
GGTGCCCTCGGGGATCTCGGTCTCGGGCGTCACGAGGGCGCCCGCCGCCACCATCGCGCGAGGGCCGATGCGCGCGCCGTCGAGCACGGTCGCGCCGTTGCCGATCAAGCACTCTTCACCGAGCGTCGCGGCGTGGATCGTGCAGTTGTGGCCCACCGTCGAGCCCGCGCCGATCTCGGTGCCACCGCGCGGCGTGACGTGCACGACCGCGCAGTCCTGCACGTTGGCGCCGCGTCGCACGACGATCGGGTTGAAGTCGCCGCGGAGCACGGCGTTGTACCAGACGGACGCGCGCTCCTCGATCGTCACGTCGCCGATGATCACGGCGGTCGCAGCGATGAATGCGGTGGGATGAATCTTGGGACTCTTCCCCTCGAAGCTGAACAGTGGCATGCGCTGGACCCCCGCAGTATGCTCAGAGTGCCCACATCTTACTCCCACACGCCGCGACAGGAGGAGGGAATGCCGTTCCCGAAAATCGCGGCCGTCGCCACGGCGACGCCGCCCCACCGCTTCACGCAGGCCGAGCTGTTGGCGCTGGCCGGCTATCGCGACGAGGAGCGGAGTGGATTCTTTCGCCGCAGCGACATCGAGGGGCGTTATCTGTGGATCGACCCCGGCACGTTCCGGCCGAACGAGTCGGTCGACGAGCTGAGCGAGCGCTTTCGTACTGGCGCCCAGGCGCTCGGCGAGTCGGCCGCGCGTCGCGCTCTCGCGGCGGCCGGCTGGGACGCGCTCGACGTGGACTTCATCGCGACCACGACGTGCACCGGGCGTCTCACGCCGAGTCTCGACGCGCGGCTGATCGGCCGACTGGGCTGCCGCGCGGACGTCCAGCGCGTGCACGTGGGCGACACGGGCTGCGCCTCCGCGATGGTCGCGCTCCAGCAGGCGTCGAACTACGTCACGGCGTTTCCCGGCCGGCGCGCGCTGGTCATCGCGGTCGAGATCTGCTCCGCCGCGTATTTCCTCGATGACCGTCTCGAGAGCGCGGTGGCGCACGCGATCTTCGCCGACGGCGCCGGCGCGCTCGCGATTACGACCGACGGCACCGGACCGTCGATCGTCGCTCAGCGCACGCTGTTCCGTCCCGAGCATCTCGACGCGATGGGGTTCGAGTATCCGGGCGGCCGGCCGCGCGTCGTCCTCTCCAAGGACGTGCGCCGCATCGGCGCGGCCATGATGGGCGAGATGGCGGCGGTCCTGATGGCGGCGCAAGGGCTCAAGCGAGAGGACATCGGCTACTGGGTGCTCCATTCGGCCGGCCGGCGCGTGATCGATCGCGCCCGCAGCCTGCTCGAGCTGAGCGAGGAGCAGGTGAGCCACTCGCGTTCGGTCCTCCGCCGCTTCGGCAACATGTCGTCCGCCACGATTCTGTTCGTTCTGGATGAAACGCTCCAGAAGGAGTCTCCGGTTCCCGGCGATTGGGGCCTGATGATCGGCCTGGGCCCCGGCTTCGCCGCCGAGGGCGCGTTGCTCCGGTGGTGACGGCGTGAAACGTGCCGCCGGAGCGCGCGAAGTCCTCGACGGCACCGTGCCTCCGCCGGAGCTGGCGGCGTCGCTGGCCGACATCGATCGGCTCAACAGCTGGTTCGGCGGCTACGCGCTCTCGCTGCGCGCGATCAGGCGCCTGGCGGCCGAGGCCCCACGCGACCGGCCGCTGCGCGTCATGGACGTCGGCGGCGGTTCGGCCGCGTTCGCGGTGCGCGTCGTCGAGTGGGCGCGCCGCAATGCCCGCGACGTCCGCGTGGTGGTGATCGAGCGCGACGCCACGGTCCTCGATCTCGCGCGCCGCGCGGTCGCGGCGTACCCGGAGATCCAGCTGGTCCGCGGTGACGCTGCGGCGCTGCCATGCCGGCAGGGCGCGGCCGACATCGTGACCAGCGCGCTCACGCTCCACCATCTCGAGCCGGCTCAGGCCGCCGC
>DATEMW010000021.1:0-2547 GCA_035275385.1 Candidatus Methylomirabilota bacterium
CGCCTCGCCGATGCCCATGTACACCGAGCCCTCGACCTGCCCTTCGACCAGCAACGGGTTCAGCGCGCGGCCGATGTCGTGGCCGATCCACACGTTCTCGAGGTCGACCGTGCCGACTTCCTCGTCGACCGTCAGCTCGACCACGCATGCCGAGTACGAGTAGCACGGCGAGGGGCCGACGCCGCCGCCTTTGTACTTGCCCGCGCGCTTGGGCGGCGCGTAGGAGCCGGGAAAGGCCAGAACGCCGTGCATCGCCTCGCCGAGCTCGACCGCCCTGGCGAACGGCACGGCCTTGTCCCAATCGTCGGCCACGCCGACCTTCCGGTCGCGCGCGACCAGCGCCGACGGGCTCACCTCGAGCTTGCGCGCGACCGCCGTGAAGATCGTGTCGCGCAGCCGCTCGGCCGCCTGGATCGCCGCCATCCCGCACATCAAGGTCACGCGCGACGAATACGAGCCGAGATCGACCGGCGCCAGGGTCGTGTCGGCCGGGTGCACGTGGACGTCCTTCGGCTCGATGCCGAGCACCTCCGCGGTCAGGTACGCGAGGATCGAATCCGAGCCCTGGCCGATGTCGGTGGCGCCGCACAGCACGGTCACGCCGCCGCCGCGATCCGCCCGAGCGATCACGCCCGAGTGCGGCATGTCGTTCCAGTAGATCGCCGTCCCGGCGCCGGTGAGATACGCGGAGCACGCGATGCCGACTCCGCGCTTCTTCGCCGAGCGGCGCGCGCCGCGAGCCGCCTCCGCGGCCGCGCCGTAGCGCGAGCGCTTGTCACGCCACCCCGAGGCCTCGACGACCTTGTCGATGCACTCGCCGAGGCCGATGGTGGTGACGGTCAAATGGTTCGCGGTCTTGGTGAACGGATCGGCGACGATGCGGCGCCGCATGTCGGCGGGATCGAGCCCGAGCTGCTCCGCCGCCTTGTCGAGCTGACATTCGAGGGCGAAGCGGGGCTGGACGGTGCCGTGGCCGCGCTTGGGCCCGCACGGCGGCTTGTTGGTGAAGATGCGCGCGCCCTCGAACTTGTACACCGGGATCTTGTAGGTCACCGGGTTGATCACGCCCGTGTAGAACGTGGAGGCCACGCCGTAGGAGCCGTACGCCCCGCCGTCGAGCCACGTCTTGAGGTGGCAGCCGGTGATGTCGCCGGCCTTCGTGAAGCCGGTCTTGATCCACATCAGCACCGGATGCCGGCCGCGATGTGTGTAGAAGACCTCTTCGCGCGTGAGCGCGATCTTCACCGGGCGGCCCGTCAGCTTCGAGAGCTGACAGACGACGATCTCGTGCGAGAAGGGATCGGTCTTGCCGCCGAAGCCGCCGCCGACCGGCGTCGCGATCACCCGGATGTGCGCGGCCGGCGTGTCGAGCGCCTTGGCCAGCACGCGGTGGACGTAGTGAGGCGTCTGCGTCGAGGACCACAAGGTGAGCTTGCCGTCCGCCGCCCAGTGGGCGACCGCCGCGTGCTGCTCCATCGGCAGATGGTTGTTGCCCTCGAAGAAGAAGACGTCCTCGCGCACGAGGTCCGCGCCGTCGAAGGCGAGGTCGACGTCGCCGAACTGCAGCGCCACGTTCTTGTGCACGTTCGGGCCGTCGCCGTACTCGTGGATCCGCACCTCGGGACGCGCCAGCGAGTCGAAGATCGACATCAGCGCCGGCAGCGGCTCGTAGTCGACGTCGATCAGCCGGCACGCCTGCTCGGCGGTCTCCTCGTCGACCGCGGCGACGGCGGCGACCGGGTCGCCGACCATGCGGACCTTCTCCGCGCAGAGCGCCTCTTCGTCTTGCGACACCGGCAGGATCCCGAACTTCACACGCGGCAGATCGGCGGCGGTGACGACCGCGAGCACGCCGGGCAGCGCGCGCGCCCGCGTGGTGTCGACCGACCGGATGCGCGCGTGGGCGTGGGCGCTGCGCAGGAGCTTCGCGTACGCCATGCGCGGCAGGAAGAGATCGTCGGCGTACTTCGTCTCGCCGACCACCTTCGCCCATGCGTCGACCTTCGGCAGCGGCCGGCCGATGACCGTGAACTGGTTCTTGGTCATGTACGGGCCTCCTGACGTCCCATCCGCAACGCCGCCAGCTCGACCGCGTCGAGGATCTTCGTGTAGCCGGTGCAGCGGCACAGGTTGCCGGCGAGCGCCTCCTTGATGTCGTGGCGCGTCGGACTCGGGCGTTCGGCGAGCAGCGCAGTCGCGGTCAAGAGGATGCCGGGCGTGCAGTAGCCGCACTGGGCCGCGCCGAGCTCGGCGAAGGCCTGCTGGAGTGGGTGCAGCTGTCCGCCCTCGGCCATCCCCTCGACCGTCGTGATCCGACGCCCCTCCGTCTCCACCGGAAGCGCCAGGCACGACAGCACGGGCGCACCGTCGACCAGCACGGTGCAAGTCCCGCACTCGCCGAGCTCGCAGCCGTGCTTGGTGCCCGTGAGCGCCAGGTCTTCGCGCAAGACCTCGAGCAGGGTCTTGTGCACCGGCACGAGCGCTTCGCGAGACTCGCCGTTGACGTTCAGGGCGACGCGCACCTTCATTGGGGCTCCACCGGCCTGA
>DATEMW010000022.1:0-12140 GCA_035275385.1 Candidatus Methylomirabilota bacterium
GCATTCACCCTCGGGGTGCCACCTAAAAGGATGTTTGTGAGCCCCGGCGTCGCAGGCTATTTCTGAATGATGGGGTGTGCGCGCCGTGTGGGCGCCGGCGCACCCTCCGAGCTCCTTCCAGGCAGCGGCTCGGCGCTCCCATCCACCAGGACCTGGCTCGGACCACCACCCATCGAGTGCGATGACCATCGGCACCGTGAAGATCAGCCTGCTCGCGCTCACGCTCGCGCTCTGGATCGCGTCCGCCGCGACCGCGCAGGACCGCAAGGCCGCGGCCGCCGGCGATCCCGACCGGGCGCAGGCGGCCTTTCAAGCCGGCCGCTACACCGAGGCGCTCGCCCTGGCGCGGCGCGGGGCCGACGCGGCGCCGACGTCCGCGCGCGCGCTTGCCGTGCGCGCCGGTGTGGCCGAGTTCATGGGCGAATTCGACGAAGCGCGCAGCGCCTACGATCGGGCCTCGGCGCTGGCCCCCGACGACGTGGAGCTGATCCAGCGCACGGCGTCGTTCGCGGTGCGCCTGGGCGACTACGACCGGGCGCTCGCCCAGCTGGACAGACTGCTGGCGCTCCAGTCGACGCGCGTGCGCGGGCTGTTCCAGTGGGCGCCGGCTTCCATGCAGCAAGGACTCTTGCGCGATCATCCCGAGCTCGAGCACATCGTGCAGATCAAGCTCGACGTCCTCGTCGAGAAGGGCGACCTCGGGCAGGCGCGGCAGCTCGCCCGCGCCCACGGCATCGTCAAGCCCGGCGAGAACTATTGCGCCGAGGCCCAGGAGAAGTCGCGCGCGGCCGCGCCGCGTGAGGAGATTCTCAAGGCCTACCGCCTGGTCGCGCTCGGCCAGCCGGAGGCGGCCGACTGCATCTCGTGGCTCGGCCACTGGCTGTCGGACGACGGATACGTGCGGCTCGGACGCCTCATGCTCGTCGACAGCGCGCGCGTCTCGTCGCCGGGCGGGAACAAGGATTCGAGCGCCCGTTATCTCCGCGTCCGCCTCGGTGGCAACCGAGAAGTCGGCAAGCGCGCCGAGCAGCTCTTCGTCATCGCGAGGCAGCGCTATCTCCGGGACGGCGACGTCGACAATGCGGCGCGGCTCTTCGACGAGTCGATTCGTCTGGCGCCGATGTTCGCGCGCCCTTACACCTATCGCGCGGCCATCGCCGCGGAGCTCGGCGACCACGAGGCCGGGCTCGCATGGCTCCAGCGCGGGCTGCAGGCCGACCCGGAGTCGTGGAGCGCGCATCGCAACCTCGGCAAGCTCCTGTCCGAGCTCGAGCGCTATCCCGAAGCCGAGATGCAGCTGAGAAAGGCCGTGCAGCTCTTCGGCAACGACGCCGGCGGCCGCCTGGCGCTCGCACGCGTGCTCTACGCCCAGGCCAAGTACGACGACTTCGCCCGGGAGGCGCGCGCCGCGCTCGCGTCGCTCGCGGCCTCGAAAACGAACGTGCCGGAGGTGCGCGACTTCCTCACGAAGTTCGAACGGTGGGGTCCGGGCGCGGCGCTGCCGCCGGCTCCCGATCCGCGGGTCACGATCGGATGGAACAATGACTGACCGGCTCGGCGCGGTGCTGCTCGTGATCGGCGCGCTCGCGCTCGTTGCCGCGCGCGGCGAGGCCGAGACGTATCGGTGGGTCGACGAGCAAGGCAACGTCACGTATTCCAATCGCCCGCCGCAACAGCGGGATGTGCAGACGCCGACGCCGGAGCGCGAGCCCGCGCCCGAGGTGAAAGCCCCGGCGGTGAAGGCGCCGGAGGTGAAGGCGCCCGAGATCAAGCCGCCCGAGACGAAGGGCGCGGCCGCGAAGGCGCTCGAGCTGCAGCAGCCGGCCGACGCGAAGATGACGGCTCCGGCGAATCCCGAAGCGAAGCCGGCCGAATCGAAGCCGCGCGACACCAAGCTCTCGGTGCCGCCGACGCCGATTCCCAGGACGGGCCCGACCAAGCTCGACGAGCTTCTCGAGCTCGCCGGCGTCCGTACTCAGCTCGCCGGCATCGTCAGCCGCGTCGCGGCCGACTTGCGGCCGCCGCCGGCGCAGATGAGCGCCGCGGATCGAGCGGCGATCGATCGGGTCCTTGCACAGTCGCTGCGTGACGATGCGGTCTACGCCGCCGTCCGCGAGGCGTTTCGCCCTCAGGTCGACCGGCCGAGCCTGGAGGCCACTGCCGCGTGGCTTCGTACTCCCGTCGCACGCAAGATCGTGGCGCTGGAAACCGCGTCGTCGGAGCCGGAGACCGAGCAGAAAGTGGCCGAGTACGCGGCCACGCTCAAGACGAACCCGGCGCCGGCGCGAAGACTCGAGCTGCTCCAGCGGCTGGACTGGGTCACCGGCGCGAACGAGACCTCGGCCGACCTCGTTGCCGTGATCGCGCGAGGCCTATCGAGCGCCGTGTCGGCGGCCGGCCCGCCACAGCGCCGACTGCGACCCGGCCAGATCGAAGACCGAGCCGCACAGGTGCGGGCTCGGGCCAACGAATCCCTGCGTGAGGTGCGCACGATGTCGATGCTCTACACCTATCAGACGCTGCACGACGACGAGCTCGCCGAGTACGTGCGGTTCTCGGGATCCGATGCCGGACGCTGGTACAACACCGCGATGCGCAAGTCTCTGGTGGCCGCACTCGGCAAGGCCGTCGAGCAGACCGCGGCCGAGCTGGTCCGAGCCGTTCCGCTCGAGCGATGGGCGCGCGCCGCGACGCCGGCGCCGCACGCGGTGAAGTGATGGCCACCGCCTGTCCTCGATGCGGTGCACCAGCCGTCGAGCGCGACAAGTGCGCGCAGTGCGGCGTCGTCGCCTCCGTCTACGTCGCGGCGCTCGAGAAGATGCGCCGCCCACCGACCCCGCCGCCGACTCCCTCCAGCGCACCACGCGCAAGCGCGCCGGCCTCACCGGCAGCACCCGTGCAGCACGCGGAGGCCCCCCAAGCGACGCGACCGGGTCCCGCCGGCTCGTCCGGCACGGCGACAGCCGTGATGGCGCCGCCGCCGATGGCGACAGCGCCGGTGTCAGGCGGCTTGCCCCGGCGGCTCAGCTTCCACGGGTCCGGCGGCACGCTCTTCGGCATCTACGTGGTGAACATCCTGCTGACGATCGCGACGTTCGGCCTGTATCGATTCTGGGGGAAGGTCCGCATCCGCCGGTTCATGCTGAGCCAGACCAGCTTCGAGGGCGACCGCTTCGCCTATCACGGCACCGGCAAGGAGCTGCTGCTCGGTTTCGTGAAGGCCATCCTGTTCATCGGTCTGCCGATCACGGCGCTGAGCATGCTGGCGCGGCTCTCAGGCGACAAGACCATCGCGATCGCGAGCCAGGCGTTCACGTCGTTCCTCGTCTTCACGTTCATCCCGATCGCGATGGTCGGCGCCCGGCGCTATCGCATGAGCCGGACCTCGTGGCGGGGTATTCGCTTCTCATTCCGCGGCAAGGCCTGGGACTTCGTGAGAATCTTCGCGCGGGCCTCGCTCCTGAGCACCCTGACGCTCACCCTCTATTACCCGTTCTTCCAGGCCCGCCAGCAGTCGTTCATGGTTTCGAATTCGTATTTCGGCCGGCGGCCGTTCCGATTCGATGGACAGGGCCGCGACCTGTTCCGGCCCTATCTGATCGCGCTGCTGCTGCTCATCCCGACGCTCGGCTTCTGCCTGTTCTGGTTCCACGCCAGGAAGGCGCGCTACTTCTGGGAGCACACCTTCTTCGAGACGGCGCGCTTTCGATCGACGATCACCGGCGGCCAGCTGTGCATCCAGACGCTCACGAACTGGGTCCTCCTCATCGTCACGCTCGGGCTGGCATGGCCGTGGGTGCTGGTGCGGCGTGCGCGGTTCGAGTTCGCCTATCTGACCCTCGAAGGCCCGCTCGACCTCGCGGGCATCGTGCAGGAGCCCCAGCTGCCCACCGCCACAGGTGACGCGCTCTCCAGCCTGCTGGGCGCCGACTTCGGATTCGCGTAGCGCCCGGAATGCCCGGCGCCTTCTCGGGCTTCTATCTCGACGGCCGCAGCGCGACGCGCCAGCCGGTCTCGATACGGCTGGCCGCCAGCGGTCTCGAGATCACCCTGGAGGGCCAAGCGCGCCTGTGGTGGCCGTTCAGGGAGGTGCGCCAGACCCAGGGCTTCTATGCCGGAGAGCAGATCCGCCTGGAGCGCGGGGCCCCGTTTCCCGAGATGCTCCTGGTGGACGACACCGGCTTCCTCGCCGCCCTGCGCAGGACCGCGCCTGGCTTCGGACGCCGCTTTCACGATCCCCGGCGGCGGCGAGTGCGCGTGCTGCTCACGGTCGGCGCCGCGGCCAGTGCTCTGGCCATCGGCGCGGTGCTCTACGTCTGGGGCATCCCCGCCGCGGCCGGGATGCTCGCGACCCGGGTGCCGGTGTCGTGGGAGGAGCGGCTCGGCCAGGCGGCCGTGGAGCAGATCACGGCGTCGAAGCGCCGCTGCGTCGATCCGGAGCGAGACCGGGTCATCGCTGAAATCGTCAAGCGGCTGCTCTCGCCCCAGCCCAAGACGGCGTACACGTTTCGGGTGACCGTCGTCGACGACGCGACGGTGAACGCGTTCGCCGTTCCCGGCGGCCAGATCGTACTGCTCCGCGGTCTCGTCGAGCGGACGCGCTCGCCCGAGGAGCTGGCTGGAGTGCTCGCCCACGAGCTCCAGCACGTGCTCCAGCGCCATTCGACGCGCCTCTTGATGCAACACGCCTCGACGGGGCTCTTGCTGGTCGCGATATCGGGAGACATCACGGGCGCGATGGCCTACGGCATCGAGAGCGCGCGGGTGCTCGGCACGCTGCGATACAGCCGTCATCTCGAGAGCGAGGCGGACGTGGAGGGTCTGCGGATGCTGCTGGCCGCGGAGGTCGATCCCCGGGGCATGATCGCGTTCTTCGAGACGATGCGCGCCGCGGAGCGCGACGCGACGTTTCGCTACCTGGCTTCTCACCCGCTCGCGGCGGATCGGGTCGAGACCCTCAAGCAGCTCGCGGAGGCCCACAAAAAGGAGTTTCGACCACTCCTGCCGGGCCGGGACTGGACCGACGTCAGGCGGGTCTGCGGAACCTAGGCGTCAGCGGCGCGGGGCGTCGCCGAGCGCGACCACGACGAGCGAGCCGTGGGCGTCGACCGGACGAACGCCGCGCCCGTAGCCGGCAACGTGGTCACAGAGCCAACCCACGCACGGCGTCCGAGAGTCGACTTCGCTCTTGATCGCGGCCCACTCGTCCGCGGCGGCGCGGCCGAGCGCCCGGTGGCGCGCAGTGGACTCGATCACGAGGACCAGCCTCGCACCGTCGCCTTCGAGACGCTTGAGGGCCGACCGTGCGGCTTCGACGGAACCCTGAATCAGCGTTTCCGGGTCCGGGGCCGAGCGCGCATCGAATCCGTCGGCGTAACCGAGACCGGTCGAGTAGGCAGCTTCGAGACACGCCGCGCTCGCGAGCGGCTCGGTCGTCGACGCGCCGTAGACCAGCGGCGACGAGAGCACGCTGCACACCGTGCGCATCTTGGGGCCCATCAGGATTCGCCAGGGCTGGAGGAACGAATCCGCGGGCGTGCCAAACCCCGGCTTCACGAATGCGAGGCCGAGGCCGCGGGGATACCGCATCCTGAACGGCCATCCCGACAGGATGAGTCGGGCGGCCCCCTGTCCTGCCTCCGTCAGGTCGCGACCACCGGACGCGGCAACGCCGCTCACGGCGCCTTCTCCGTTCGTGAGACACACGACCAGCGCTCCTGCGGTCACAGCGCCGTTGTGGGTCAGGATCGCCGAGGTCGCGCCCCCAGCCACGCCGACAGGGCCCAGCACGCCCCGGATCAGCGGAACGACGTCCTGGGCCGGTATACCGGCCGTCACGAGCAGCACGAGATCGGGTGACGTGCCGTGAAGGCCCGTCCGCGCCATCGCGGTCGCCCGTACGGCCGCCCAGATGGCGTCCTGGTGTGAAGCGAATCCGATCCCGACCTGGAGGGTTTTCGACTCTGTTTCGACAGGGATAGTCGCGTACATGGCTCGGAGCATCTGCAGCAGGGGTGCCAATCCGGAAGTGGCTTGAAGATCAGGGACTTCTTCGAATTCAGGGCGGCGGGAGGTGTCAGTTCGGCAACAGGTGTGCTATTTAGAGCATCCCGTACTCCTTGAGCCGGCGGTAGATCGTCCGGCGCGAGATACCCAGGGCGCTGGCCGCCGCCTCCTTGTCGTCCTTGTAGAAGGCCAGGGCGCGCAGGATCAGGTCTTTCTCGACGTCGGCCAGCCTCGGCACCGATCCACCGGCCGGGGCGGCCACGGCGGGCACGGAGGCCGTCCCGAGGACCGGCAGGTCCGTCAGCGTGATCTGCTCACGGGCGCCCATCGCGAAGGCGCGCTCGACGACGTTCTCGAGCTCGCGCACGTTGCCGGGGAACTCGTAGGCCGTGAGCGCCGCCAGCGCATCCTGCGTGATGCCCTTCACGTCCCGCCTGAATCGCCGGTTGTAGCGGCGCAGGAAATGATTTACGAGCGCCGGAATGTCCTCGCGCCGCGTGCGCAGCGGGGGCAGGCTGACGCGGACCACGTTGAGCCGGTAGTAGAGATCTTGACGAAACCGTCCGTCGGCGATCGAGCGGTCGAGCTCGCGGTTGGTCGCGGCGATCACGCGGACGTCGACCGGATGCGCCTTCGTCGAGCCGACGGGGCGCACCTGCATTTCCTGGAGAACACGCAGGAGCTTCACCTGCAGCCCCGGTGAGAGCTCGGCGATCTCGTCCAGGAAGATCGTGCCCTCGTTGGCTCCGCGGAAAAGGCCGAGCGCGTCGGAGACGGCGCCGGAAAAAGCGCCCCGCACGTGACCGAAGAACTCGGACTCGAGCAGGTCCTCGGGAATCGCGCTGCAGTTCACCGGAATGAAGGGGCCCTTGGCGCGGCCGGAGAGCCGGTGGATCGCTGCGGCCACCAGCTCCTTACCTGTTCCGCTCTCACCCTCGATGAGCACCGGCGAATCCGTCGTCGCGACCTTGCCGATGATCTCCTTCACGCGCGCCATCGGCGGCGCGTTGCCAACGAGCTCGTTCACCGTGAGCTCTTCGCCCAGGCGCGCGCGGAGCGACTGGACCTCACCCTTGAGGAACCGCCGCTCCGTCACGCGCGCCATCAGATGGCGCAGCTCGTCGAGGATCAGCGGCTTGGACAGGTAGTCGTACGCGCCTTCCTTGAGGGCTTCGACGGCGGAGGCGATCGTGGGGTAGCCGGTCATCACGATGACCTCGATCGACTCGTCGTGGCGCTTGATCTCGCGCAGCAGGTCGAGACCGCTCATCTCGGGCATGCGGATGTCGGTGATGGCGGCGTCGTAGAGCTCCGTGCGGATCGCTTCGAGCGCCTCGGTACCGGTGCCCACACAGCCGACGTGGTAGCCCCACTGGGTAAGGGCTTCCTTCAGCAGTTTGAGGATCGAGGGTTCGTCGTCGACGACGAGGATCTTGGCGACTTCCATGTCCTTTACCGACTCTAGCATGGTCAACATGTCAAACTGACAAGCTATATAAAGGTTTCCGGTAATGGGCAGCTTGCGTGGAAGGGGCCGCCATGTTAGCGTAGACGTTGACTTTTTACCGAGGAGACCCACATGGCCAACCCCGCGCCCCTCCACCTGACCGAAGAAAATTTCGATGCGGCGATCAGCCGCGAAACCGGAGTCATGTTGGTGGACTTCTGGGCCGAGTGGTGCGGGCCCTGTCGCGCGATCGCGCCCGTTCTCGAAGATCTCGCCAACGAGTCGGCCGGCAAGGTCACCCTCGCGAAGGTCAACGTCGATGAGAACCCCGGCCTCGCCGCGCGATACGGTATTCGCTCGATCCCGACGATCCTCTTCGTGAAGCAGGGCAAAGTCTCCGATCAGGTGATCGGCGCTGTACCCAAGGCCAAGCTCCAAGCAAAGCTGGACGCTCTCGCCTAACGCGCCCCGGACGGGGTCTGCATCAGTACCGCCGGCCTAGGCATCCCGTCACTTTCGCCGACCCGGGACGAGTTCCGAGCTCTCGCGGCACAGGGCAACCTTGTCCCCGTGTTCGCGGAGCTGCCGGCCGATCTCGACACGCCGCTATCGGCCTATCTCCGCCTGCGGCCCGGTCCCTACTCGTTTCTCTTGGAGTCGGTCGAGGGCGGCGAGGTGTGGGCGCGCTACTCGTTCCTCGGCACGGATCCGCTGATGGTCCTGACCGCGAAGAACGGTCGGCTCACGCTGAGCCGCAACGGCCGGACGGAGCGCCTGCCCGAAGGCAACCCGCTCGCGGCGGTGCGAGATCTTCTCAAGCAGTTCCAGCCCGTGCCGGTTCCGGGTCTGCCGAGGTTCCAGGGCGGCGCCGTCGGTTTTCTCGCCTACGACATGGTCCATCACATGGAGCGTCTGCCACGGACCACTCAGGATGACCTGGGGCTGCCCGACGCGGTGTTCCTGTTCACGGACACCTTGCTCGTGTTCGATAACCTGCGCCACCGGCTGCTCGTGATCGCCAACGCGGTGATCGAGCAGCACGACGCAGCGGCGCTCGATCGCGCCTACGACCGCGCCGCCGTGCGAATCGGGATGACGCTCGCCAAGCTTGCGCGTCCAGCCCGCGCGCCCGCGACGCTCGCGTTGCCGAACGTCGCGCCGCTCCTCGCCGAGGCCGAGGCGGGGTTCACGTCGACCATGAACGAGGCCCAGTTCACCGACGCCGTTCACCGGGCCAAGGAGTTCATCGCCGCGGGCGATGCCTATCAGATCGTGCTCTCGCGCCGGCTCGACTGCCGCTTCACGGCGGATCCGTTCACCGTCTATCGGGCGCTCCGCACGATCAACCCGTCGCCCTATCTGTTCCTGCTGCGGCTCGGGGCGATGTCGATCGTCGGCTCGTCCCCCGAGGTGCTCGTGCGCGTCGAGGGCGATCGGGTCGATCTCAGACCGATCGCCGGAACGCACCCGCGCGGAGTCACCGAGGCCGAGGACCGTGAGATCGAGGAACGGCTCAAGAACGATCCCAAAGAGCGCGCGGAGCACGTGATGCTCGTCGACCTCGGGCGCAACGACGTGGGACGGGTCTCGGAGCTGGGCTCGGTCAAGGTCACCGAGTTCATGGAGATCGAGCGGTACTCGCACGTCATGCACCTGGTGAGCCACGTCACGGGCAAGCTCAAGGCGGGCAGCGACGCGCTCGACGTGCTGCAGGCGTCCTTCCCGGCCGGCACGCTCAGCGGAGCCCCGAAGATCCGCGCGATGGAGATCATCGACAAGCTCGAGCCGACGCAGCGCGGGCCGTACGGCGGCGCCGTCGGCTACGTCTCCTATTCGGGCAACCTCGACTCCTGCATCACGATCCGCACGATCGTGTGTCACGGCCGCCGCGCGTCGGTTCAGGTCGGCGCCGGCATCGTCGCGGACTCGGATCCCAAGACCGAGTGGCTCGAGACCTCCTCCAAGGCGCGCGGGATGGTGCTGGCCCTGCGACTCGCGGCGGGCACTGAAGGCCGATGATCCTCGTCATCGACAACTACGATTCGTTCACCTACAACCTCGTGCAGTACCTGGGCGAGCTCGGCGCGACCCTCGAGGTCGTGCGCAACGACGCCCTGACCTGCGACGCGATCGCCGCGCTCGAGCCCGAGCGTGTGGTGATCTCGCCGGGACCCGGCAACCCGGATCAGGCCGGCGTGTCTCTCGACGTCATCCGGCGGCTCGGTCCCACCACGCCGATCCTCGGCGTCTGTCTCGGTCACCAGGCGATCGGCCAGGCGTACGGCGCCACGGTCGCGCGCGCCAAGACGCAGATGCACGGCAAGACGTCGGCGATCCGTCACGACGGCCGCGGCGTCTTCGCCGGGCTCGGCAACCCGTTCGTGGCGACCCGCTACCACTCGCTCGCGGTCGTGCGCGAGACGGTGCCCGACGCGCTCGAGGTCACCGCGTGGGCCGAGGACGGCGAGATCATGGGACTTCGCCATCGGCGTGATCCCGTCGAGGGCGTCCAGTTCCATCCGGAGTCGATCCTGACCATCGAGGGAAAACAGCTCCTCAGGAATTTCCTGTCCGGATGAGTGAGCCCGGAGCGACGACCGAGCGACGCCTGATCGAGATCATCCGGCGGGCGGCCCGTCGGACGCCCTCGGTCCGGGTCGGAATCGGCGACGACTGCGCGGTGCTGGAGCCGACCGCGGGGAGCGTGCTGCTGGCGACGACCGATCTGCTGATCGAGGACGTGCACTTCCGCCGGCGCTGGGCGACGCCGAGCGACATCGGGTGGAAGGCGCTCGCGGTGAACGTCTCGGACATCGCCGCCATGGGCGGGCGGCCCCGATGGGGACTGATCGCGCTGGCCTGTCCGGAGGATGTGGCGGTCAATGAGGCGCAGGCGTTCTATGAGGGCGTTCAGGCTCTGGCGACCGAGCACGACGTGGCGATCGTGGGTGGCGACACCGCCTCCTCACCCCGGGCTTGGATCGTCAACGTGACGATGCTCGGCGAAGCCGCGAAAGCCCCAATCCTGAGATCAACGGCGCGGCCTGGGGACACGATCGCCGTCACCGGATCCCTTGGACGCTCGGCCGCCGGCCTGGCGCTCCTGGAGGCCAGAGAGGCGCCGGGGAGCCTTCCCGCGGACGCTCGGGCGGACGTGACTGCGGCCCATTTGCGGCCGCGTCCGCGAGCGCGCGAGGGTCAGTGGCTCGCTGACGCCGGCGGCGTCACCTCGATGATCGATCTCTCGGACGGGCTCGCGACCGACCTCGGCCATCTCTGCGAAGAAAGCGGTGTCGGGGCCCGCGTGGATCTGGGGCGCCTGCCGGTCACGGCCTCGGTGCACGCCGTCGCCCGGGCGCTCGGCCGCGAAGGCCTGGATTGGGCGACCGGCGGCGGCGAGGACTACGAGCTCCTGCTGACGTGCGCGCCCGATGCCTACGAGCGGCTGGCCGGCGGCCTCGCGGGGGCGACGGGAACGACGCTGACTGCGATCGGCCACATGACGCGAGCCGCCGAAGGGATCCACTACCTCGATGCCGGCGGACGCGACGTGTCGGTACGGCCGGGATTCGAGCATTTCGTGACGGGGCGCGCCCGTGCCTGACGGCACCGGCTGGAAGCTCATTCTGCTGTTCGTGCTGATCGTCTGCTCGGCGATCCTCACGGGCGCCGAGGCCGCGTATTTCTCGCTCGGGCGGGCCAGGCTCCGGCACGTGGCCGCCAAGGACGACGGCGAGGCCGAGGGCGGCGCGCCGAAGGCGCTCATCGAGCGGCCCCACGAGCTCCTGGTCACCTTGCTCGTCGGAATCACCGTGATCAACATCGGGGCCGCCGCGATCGCGACGATGATCGCGGACAGCATCTTCGGGCCGACGATCGGCCTGTTCGTCGAGATCGTCGTGCTGGTCTTCGTTCTGACGACCTTTGGCGAAGTTCTGCCGATGACCCTGGCCGTCACTTACCCGGAGCAGTTCCTCGCGGTCGCGGGACGGCCGGTGGCCTGGCTCGGCGTGATCCTGGCGCCCGCGCGCGCCGTGCTGGCCGGGTTGACCGCGCTCATGGTCAAGCTCCTCAGTCGCGGCCGGACCGAGCAGGGCATGCTGACCGAAGAGGAGCTGCGGACCTTGGTCGACGTCGGCGCCAGCGAAGGGGTCGTCGAGCGCGAGGAGCGCGAGATGATCCACAAGGTGTTCGAGCTGGAAGACACCCTCGTGCGCTCGATCATGGTGCCGCGCACCGACATGTTCTGCCTCGACGTCAGCCGACCCGCGGGCGAGCTCCTGCCTGCGCTGCGTGAGAACCTGCATTCCCGCGTGCCGGTCTACGAGGGCTCGATCGACGTGATCGTGGGCATCCTCTACACGAAGGACCTGCTGCCCTACGTGGCCGGGCTCCCGTCGACCTTCGACCTCCGGGCGCACCTGCACCCCCCGTATTTCGTGCCGGAGTCCAAGCGGGCCGACGCGCTCCTCCAGGAGTTCCAGGCCAAGAAGCTCCATCTGGCGATCGTCGTGGACGAGTACGGCGGAACGGCCGGGCTCGTCTCGCTCGAGGACCTGCTCGAGGAGCTGGTGGGTGAGATCGCCGACGAGTACGACGAGCCCGAGCGTCTCATCCATCGCGTGGACCCGCACACGTTCCGGGTGTCCGGCAAGCTGCCCATCGAGGAGCTGAATGCCATCACCGG
>DATEMW010000023.1:0-3984 GCA_035275385.1 Candidatus Methylomirabilota bacterium
AGCTCCTGGCGTGGCATCGTCCACGCGGCGGGAGACGCGATCAATTACTTCGAACGTAATCGATTCAGCCGAGCCCTCCCATCTCGCAGATGATGCGCCACTCGGCGTCCGTCACCGGCTGGACCGAGAGACGCGCGAGCCGGACCAGCGCCATGCCCTTGAGCCGCGCGTTCGCCTTGATCTGATCGAGGCCGACCGGCGTCGGCAGCGGCCGCACCGCGGCGACGTTGACCGCGCTCCACTCCGCGTCGGTCGAATCCGGGTGCGCCTCCGCGACGACCTTGACGATCCCGACGACCGCGCGCTCCTTGCCGGTGTGGTAGAAGAACGCCTGCTCGCCCTTCTTCATCGCGCGCAGGTGATTGCGGGCCGAGAAGTTGCGAATGCCCGTCCACTCCGCGCCGCCGCGGCCTTCCGCGACCTGCTGCGCCCAGGACCACTCTTCGGGCTCGGACTTCAGAAGCCAGTGCGCCATGGCCCCCATCCTAGCCTTGACTCGCCGGGGCCGCCGCAGGATAGTGCGATCACTTCAGAGCTCGGGCGGCGCAGTGCGAGCCGCAGCACGTCGCGGGGCTGGGGCCCCGCCGTGCGAGGCGAGCTTACGACGGCAGTGCGAGCCGCAGCACGTCGCGGGGCTGGGGCCCCCGCCGTGCGAGGCGAGCTTACGATTTGAAGGAGGACGATCATGAGGCTCGGCGTGGTGTTTCCCCAGACGGAAATCGGCTCGGACCCCGCGGTGATTCGCGACTACGCCCAGGCCGCCGAGAGCGCCGGCTACGACCATCTGCTCGTGTTCGACCACGTGCTCGGCGCCAAGCTCGAGCGCTTCGAGAAGCTGGGCCGCCGGCCGCCCTACACGGATCAAAGTCCCTTCCACGAGGTGTTCGTGCTGTTCGGCTACCTCGGCGCCTGCACGCAGCGCCTCGAGCTCGTCACCGGCATCGTCATCCTGCCCCAGCGCCAGACCGCGCTGGTGGCCAAGCAGGCCGCCGCCGTCGACGTGCTCACCGGCGGGCGACTGCGCCTGGGCGTCGGTATCGGCTGGAACCACGTAGAGTACGAGGCGCTGAACGAAGACTTCCACACGCGCGGCCGCCGGGTCAGCGAGCAGATCGAGGTCATGCGCAAGCTGTGGACCGAGCCGATCGTGAATTTCAAGGGCACCTATCACCAGCTCGATCGCGCCGGCCTCAATCCGCTGCCGGTGCAGCGTCCGATCCCGGTGTGGATGGGCGGCATGGCCGAGCCCGTGCTCAAGCGCGTGGCCGAGATCTCCGACGGCTGGTTTCCGCAATTTCAGCCCGGTGACGAGGCGAGCCACACGCTCGACCGCGTCCGCGCCTATATGAAGGAAGCGGGCCGCCCGCTGTCCGCCGTCGGGATCGAGGGCCGCTTCACGTACGGCATCGGCGGTCCGAGCGAGTGGGTCAAGCGCGCCCGGGAATGGCAGGACCTCGGCGCCACGCACCTCTCGGTGAACACGATGGGCTCGGGCCTCTCCGGGCGCGCCCACATCGACGCGATCTTGAAAATGAAGAAGGCGCTCGACGCTATCTAGGGGTGCGGGCCCCACGGGGCCGCGGTCAGGAGCTTGACCTCCTGGGACGCGATCAGCGGGCGGAACTTCACCGCGAACCCGTCCACGAAGTCCTTGTTGGCGAACACCGACGCCCAGTGCGCGCGGCGGTCGGCGTCGTCGTTGAACTTCCACAGGTGCACGAGCTGGTTGATCATGCCGGTGTCGGCCTGGAAATAGCCGATCAGCTTCTTGTCCTGACCGCCCTTCTGAAGCGCCGGATAGCCGAACTCGGTGTAGAGCTTGACAGCTTCGCCCATCTTGCCGACGTACAAGGTATAGGTCCGCATCTCGTACACGACCATGAAATCCTCCCGGAGCCTTGTAGATGAAGGTCTCGATCTGAGCGGGCGCAAGCGTAGTCCGGCGCTCCGCGACGGTCAAGGATCTGGACAACGGCCCGGGAACGCACGAGGATGTGTCACCGGAGGAGCCATCCATGAAAGGCGTCGTATTTCTCGGCGATCGAAAGCTGGAGCTCAGAGAGTTTCCCGATCCGACACCAGGGCCCCGAGACGTGATCCTCGAGATCAAGGCTTCGGGCATGTGCGGCAGCGATCTTCACAACTATCGCGCCCCGGCCAATCCGGGCGGCGCGGTGACCGGCGGCATCAAGCGCGAGGCCGGCATGATCGCCGGCCACGAGCCGTGCGGTGTCGTCGCGGCGGTCGGCGCGGCCGTCAGCGACAAGGAAGCTCGCGTCGGCCAGCGCGTGATGGACCACCACTATGACGGCTGCGGCACCTGCAAGCACTGCCGCGCGGGCTGGACGCAGATGTGTCTGGCGGGCACGGTGGTTTACGGCTCGGGCGGCCACGGCGGTCACGCCAGGTACATGAAGGTGCCGGTGTCGACTCTGGTGCCGCTGCCCGACCCGCTCTCGTTCGTGACCGGCGCGGCGATCTCGTGCGGAACCGGCACGGCGTGGGGTGCCTTGAAGCGGATCAATCTGGCAGGTGGGGAGACGATCGCGATCTTCGGCCAGGGGCCCGTGGGGTTGTCAGCCACGCAGTTCGCGGTCGCGATGGGCGCGCGCGTGATCGCGATCGACGTCGAGCCCGAGCGGCGAAAGCTCGCGCAGGCCTTCGGCGCCCACGAGATGATCGATCCGAAGTCGACCGACGTGGTGAAGGCCATCCGCGATCTGACGCACGGCGAGGGCGCGCACAAGACGCTCGACGCCTCGTCGGCGCCCGACGCCCGCGCCGCGGCCGTGCGCGCGGTGCGCTCGTGGGGCACGGCGTGCTTCGTCGGCGAGCGCGGCCAGGTCACGCTGGACGTGAGCCCCGATCTGTTACGGCGGCAGGTGACCCTGGTCGGGTCGTGGACGTTCTCGAAGCAGGGCCAGGCCGAGTGCGCCGAGTTCGTCGCCGATCGGCACATCGACGTCGAGAAGCTCTTCACGCATCGCTGGCGGCTCGAGCAGGCGGAGGAAGCCTACAAGCTCTTCGACACGCAGACGACGGGTAAGGCGGTCATTCTCCCGGCCTGAGCCGGCCGCGCCGGGAGCGCACGCGCCGCGCCGCCGGCGCCGGCTCCGCCGAGCCGGTGAGCCGGCGAATCGCCGACATCACCGTGCCCAGCAGACCACTCGCTCGGTCGAGCGGATCGCGCGGGCCAGATGTCTCTAGCCCGCTCGAGGCCCGCGCGCGTATCGCGGTATCCAGCTCGTTCAGCAGCGACGAGAGCTGATCCGCGAGCTCGGGGAGCGTCGGTCGCGCCACGCGAGGCTCGCTCAGAAGCGCCTCGGCGGCGCCGACAGGGTGAAATAGCTCGCGACGGCCCGCCGAGCCGGCTCGTAGTCGCCCGCTGGCGCGCGTGAATCGTAGGTGAGCTCGGCCTTGAAGGAGCACGCCGGGCTCTGCGCCAGGCCGTGCTCGCGCCACGGCCTGAAGAGCGCTCCGAATCGCTCGACCGACAGCGGGACGCCCAACGCTCCCGCGCCGAGCGGGCGCGCCGCCTGCAGCTCTGCCGCGTGGCGCCCGCGCGCGACGACGATTCGGCCGTCGCGGTCTATCGTGGCGTCGGCCACGATCATCTCGGCGCCGGCCTCATTGCGGCACGGCGGGTGTCCCGGCCCGCGGCCCGCCTGCTTGTCGCAGGCGCCGCTCTTGGCGTCGCAGGCCAAAAGCTCCTCCTTCACCTTCTCGTACTTGCCCGTCATCTCGGCGGCCTGGGCGCCCGTCTCGCGGATGGTCCGCGGGTCGATGTCGAAGATGCTGATCAGCGTCTTCCACACCTCCGGCGTCACCCAGCCTTGCTCGCGCGACTCGTTGCCGATCGCGTCGACCGATACCAGGATCAGCGCGAAGACGAAGATGATCTGGACCAGCAGATCGATGAGCGTCGTGAGCGCGATGTCGCGATTGCGCGCGTGCCGGCTCTTGCCGATCACCGGCGGTATTCGA
>DATEMW010000024.1:0-4843 GCA_035275385.1 Candidatus Methylomirabilota bacterium
CCGCGCCTCTACGCGATGGCCGGCGTGACGCCCAAGGACGTCTCGGTCGTGCAGAGCTACGAGAACTTCACGGGCGGCGTGCTCATGAGCCTGGTCGAGCATGATTTCTTCGCCGCCGACGAGGCCAACGAGTTCCTCACGCTCGAGAACCTGATCGCGCCCACCGGACGGTTGCCGCTCAACACCAGCGGCGGCAACCTGGCCGAGTGCTACATGCACGGGCTCGAGCTGCAGATCGAAGCCGTGCGCCAGCTGCGCGGTCAGTCGTCGAACCCCGTGCCCGGCGCCCGGGTCGCGATGGTGATCTCGGGCCCGATGGTCACGCCCGTATCGAGCATGCTGATCGGCACCGAGGACGTCCTGTGAGCGCGTCCGCCTACTACCTGCCGGCCGAAATGCCGCGGCCGGTGCCGGAGCCCGACGGCCTGGACGCCCCGTACTGGGAGGGTACGCGGGCGTGCGAGCTTCGCGTGCAGCGATGCCGCGCGTGCCGCGGCTGGCAGTGGGGCCCGGAGTGGATCTGCCACCGCTGCCTGGCGTTCGACCTCGAGTGGACGGCGGTCGAGCCGCGCGGCACGATCTACTCGTGGGAGCGCGCGCATCATCCCGTCCATCCGGCGCTGCGCGGCCACGCGCCCTACATCGTCGCGCTGGTCGAGCTTCCGCATGCCGGCAACGTGCGGATGATCGGGAATCTTCTGGGCGACCCGCTGCAGACGGTGCGGATCGGCGCGCCGGTCGAGGCCGTGTTCGAGGCGCACGATGACACGACGCCGCCCTTCACGCTGGTGCACTGGAGAGTGACGCGATGAGCACAGGCGAGCTGACGATCAACGAGCCCAACCTCTGGCGCACGAAGACTCCCGGCCACGCCGACTGGCCGCGCAGCGCGCGGGCCGGCGATCCTCGCAAGTACTTCATCGTCTCCGCCGACGCCCACGTCAACGAGCCGGCCGATCTGTGGGCCACGCGGATCGACGCCAAGTATCGCGAGCGTGTCCCGCGCGTCGTCGTCGACGCCAACGGCGTCAAGTGGCGCGTGACCGAGGGCCACCGGCCCGATCGCCTGCGCACCGACGATCTCGAAGGCGAGGACCGGCTGCGCCAGCTCGCCGGCGCCGATCCCGAGCAGCGCCTGCGCGACATGGACCGCGACGGCATCGACGCCGAGGTGATGTTCCCCAACAAGGGGCTCTCGATGTGGGCCACGCCCGACGCCGCGTTCGCCATGGCCCAGTGCCGGGTCTACAACGAATGGGCCTGGGAAGTCTTCGCGCGCTACAACCATCGCATGTCGCCGGCGGCGGCGATCGCGACCGCCGACCTCGAGGGCTCGATCGCCGAAGTGCAGCGCGTGGCCAAGCTCGGCTTCCGCGCGCTCACCCTGCCCTGCAAGCCGGTCTGGGGCGCGCACGACGTGGACCACCCCAACTACAACCTGCCGGTGTTCGATCCGCTCTGGGCCGCGATCCAGGACGCGAACCTGCCGATCACGTTCCACGTGTCGACCGGGCGCGATCCGCGCGCCTCGCGCGGCAACGGCGGCGCCGTCATCAACTACGTCTCGCATTCGCTGTCGCCGACGATCGAGCCGGTGGCGAATCTCTGCGCGTCCGGGGTGCTCTCGCGCTTCCCGCGGCTGCGCTTCGCGACCATCGAGGCCGGGATCGGCTGGGTGGCGTGGCTGCTCGACGCGATGGATGAAGCCTACCGGAAGCATCACTTCTGGGTCCGTCCCAAGCTCGCGAAGCTGCCGAGCGAGTTCTTCCGCGAGCACGGGTTCGCGTCGTTCCAGGAGGACCCCGCGGGCCTGGGCCTGGCCGAGGCGACGGGCCTCGTGAACAACTTCATGTGGGGCAACGACTACCCGCATCACGAGGGCACCTGGCCCCACTCGGCCGAGGCGATCGAGCGCACGATGGGCCATCTCTCCGACGCCGGCCGCGCCAAGGTGCTCGGATTGAACGCCGCGCGATTGTTCGCCTTCGAAGCTCGCGGCTGATCACGGCCGGCGGCGTGCCTCTCCATGCACCCCTGGCATGACGTCGAGCTCGGCGACGCGATCGAAAGCTGGTTTCGCGCCGTCATCGAGATCCCCAAGGGCTCGAAGGTGAAGTATGAGCTCGACAAGCACACCGGACTTCTCTCGGTAGACCGGGTGCTGTACAGCGCCGTTCACTACCCTGCGAACTACGGCTTCCTGCCGCAGACTTACTGCCTCGACAACGACCCTCTGGACGTTCTGGTCCTGGGCCAGGAGCCGGTCGTCCCGCTCTGCATCCTGCGCGCGAAGGCCATCGGCATCATGACGATGGTCGACGACAAGGGCCCCGACGACAAGGTCATCGCAATCCACGCGGACGATCCCGAGTACGCGCACTACCGCGACATCTCCGAGCTGTCGGCCCACCGGCTGCGCGAGCTCGAGCGGTTCTTCCTCGACTACAAGGTGCTCGAGCATAAGGCCGTGACCGTCGGCGACCTGCGCGGTCCGGCGGAGGCCGAGAAGGCCATCCGCGAAGCCGCGGACCTGTATCAGCGGAAGATCAAGCCCACCGTGACAAGCAACCCACGAGGCTGATGCGGCTGGCCGCCATCGTTGGCGTGAGCGTCCTCGCCCTGGGATGCGCGATCGCGAACACGCCTCAGCAAGAGCTGGCGTACGCGCGCTGGGCGCAGTGCAGCTCTCCCGACGGACAGCTCGAACGCATCGATCTCGATGGCCGGATCGTGTTCAGGTATTCGCGCCCGGGCGGTCGGCAAGCGGTCGCGCAATGTCTGGCCGAAGCCGGCCGCACCGGGCCGCCGCTTCCGGCGCCGCTCGCCGTCGGCCCTCCAGGCGGTCCCTGATCGCCTTTTCCGCTTCTGCGCACCCGGGTTGTGCAGGTTTCACCCGATTGGGTTCCTCAGCGGGGTGAGGCACTCTCGAAGACAGAAAGCCGCCGCGATGAAGAATGCACTCAGTGCCCTCATCGCCACGCTCGTGGTCGCGGCCGCAGTCCTGAGCCACGCCCAGTCGTCGGCGCCCTCGGACGCCCAGCCATTGGCGCCTGCGGACGATCTCCCGCCCGGGGCCGAGTGTCCGCTGGGCCGCGTCGCGATGGTGCGCGGCAGCGATTCCGAGGCGCGCGAGGGCGGCGGATTCTACGCGGCCCGGCGCAACGGCATCCACGGCGCCGTCGATCTGGACGGCTGGGTCGGCGAGCCCGTGTTCGCCGTCGCGAGCGGCAGGGTGATCGTGGCCGAGGGCCGCAGCGATTGGGGCAAGCTCGGACGAACCGTCGTCATCGACCACCGAGACGGCGGCTACACGCTCTACGCCCACCTGCACACGGTCGAGGTGAAGCCACAGCGTGAGATCGCCTCGGGCGACATGATCGGCACCATCGGCTACTCGGGAAACGCAGCGGGCCTGCGAGCCAAGAAGCTGCCGCCTCACCTGCACTTCGCGTATTTTCGCGCCGTGTCCGGCGTGAATAGCAAGGGCGCGCCGCTCTCGCGCATGAAGGATTCGGCCGACGGCTTTCGGTTCGTCGCCGCGAAGGACGCGATCATGGCGGACCTCGCGGGCATCGTGAATCCGATCAAGGCCGTCAAGTTCATGAAGTGCTGGAGCGACCCGCCGGCGGCGACGACGGTGTCGACACCGTCCACGATCGCGAGCCCCGACCCGCCGATCAGCGGCGGGCGACGAGCACGCTGATCGGATACAGACAGTAGTAGTCGGGATCCTTCAGGACGAAGCTCGCCGACTCCGCCTCGCACAGCGTTGAGCGCCGCGTCCAGTCGCCGGCCGAGAGCCGGTCGCGCAGGCGCGGACCCCAGTTGCGCTCGAAGACGACGTGCTGGATGTAGTCGCGCGCCGCATCAGGCAGCGGCGCCCGGCGCTCGAGCAGGTACGTCCGGAAGCGTTCCACCGACAATCCGGCCGCGCGCGCCGACGCGAGCGTGCGCTGGCGCCGCTCCTCGAACGAAAACTCGCCCCCCTCGTGGCGGCTCCACTCCATCTCGGCCTGACGCAGGCGGCGCTCGAGCTCGGGGTGGCCGGGCAGGAACACACCGTGGAGGAGCTGCGACTCCTTCACGACGATCCGGCCGCCGGGGCGCACGACGCGCGCGAACTCGCGCAGCGCGCGGTCCGTCTCCTGCACGTGGTGCAGGACGTCGCCGCACCAGACCCAGTCGAACGTCGCGTCGGGTAGATCGAGCTTGGTCGCATCGCCCTCGCGCCATTCGAGCCTCGACGCGAGAGGGCCGCGCCCGACCAGCTCCCGGGCCGCCTCGACGCGCTCCTTCGACGGCTCGACGCCCATCACCCGCCCGCCTGGACCGATCGCCTCCGCGAGCCACAACGCAAAGAGCCCGGCTCCGCAGCCCACGTCGAGTCCGCGCGAGCCTTCGGGCAGTGCCAGGTCGGCGATGATTGCCCGCGCCTCTGGCTCCTGGAACCAGTTCATGCGCTCCAGCGATTTCGTGAATGGCTCGGGCTGGGGCTCGGTCATCGAAGCTCTCCCGTTTTGGCCGCGGCCTCGGCGAGCAGCGCGTATTTGTTGAGCGTGCGCTCGACCAGCGCCGCGGGCCAGCGCTGCTCGTCCACGATCCCGAGGAATCCGTCGAGCACGCGCGGAAAGTGCGTCTCATGGCCGCCGTCCAAGGTCGGCGGCATGGTCAGCTCGTACACGTCCGTGCCTGCCGGAACCATATCCAGGCCGGGAAGCGCGTCCTGCCACTTCGCGATCGCTTGACCCAGGTCGCGCGCGAATCCGGCGGGATCGGTGTGCGGCTCGACGAACACTTTGCGACGGTAGCCGGTGCCGGCGCTCTGCTCCAGACGGACGTCGGC
>DATEMW010000025.1:0-5229 GCA_035275385.1 Candidatus Methylomirabilota bacterium
CGGCTCGTGCTCGACGAGCTGTTCGATCTGTCCTTGTATCAGAGCCTGCGCCGGCTGGCGCCGCCCCACTTGCAGAGCATTCTCGACCGGTTGATCCCGATCGAGGCGCAGCACTTCAATTTCTGGCAAGAGTTCTTCGGCTTGCACATCGAGCGGCTGGACCTCGCGCGGCGGCTGAAGCTCCAGCTGATCGTCCTGGTCTGTCGGGTGTTCGGGGCGCCGGGTATTCATCTCGTGCTGGAAGCCATCGAGGTCTACGGCGTGCGGAAGTATCTGAGGGTCTGGAGCACCTACGGCGACAGCCCGCGTGGAGCCGCCGTGCGCGGGATTCTCGAGGACGAGTTCAAGCACGAGGACGCCGTGGTGACCAGCACGACCGGGCTTCAGCTGAGCCCCGAGCGGGTGCGCAACATCTTCCTCGGCTTGAACGACGGGCTCATCGAGATCCTCGGCGCGGTCAGCGGCTTCTTCGCCGCGCTCGGAAACGCCACGGCCGTGCTCATGGCCTCGATCACGGTGGCCGTGGCAGGAGCGCTCTCCATGGCGGCGGGGGCCTGGGCCGCGGTGGATTCGGAAACGGAGATCCGGGCGACCGAGGCCGCGCGACGCCGCTTCCTGGGAGAGCCCGATCGGCAGGAAGAAACCAGCGAGAGCCCGCTGCGCTCGGCGCTCGTCGTCGGGACGAGCTACTTCGCCGGCGCGCTCGTGCCGGTGCTTCCCGTGCTCGCGGGAGCGACGACGGTCTTGCCGTCCGCGCTCACTGCAGGAAGCATGATCGTCGTCGTGTCGATGCTCCTGTCGTTTCTGTCCGGGATGGAGATGAAGCGGCGGGTCGTGGCGAACCTCGTGACCATCACATCGGCCGTCGCGATCACGTTCGTCATCGGCCTTCTGGTGAAGCGCATCTGGGGCATCTCCGCCTAGCTACAGCAGCCCGAGCTTCAGCTTCGCGGCGTCGGACATCCGGCAAGAGTCCCAGGGCGGATCGAACGTGATCTCGACCTTGGCGTCGGTGACACCCGGGACCGCCCGCACCGCGCGCTCGACTTCAGCCGGAAGCTCTTGAGCCGCGGGACAGTTGGGCGCGGTCAACGTCATGCGGACGTCGACAGCGCCGTCCGGCGCAACGCTGATCCCGTAGATCAGCCCGAGCTCGTAAATGTCGACGGGGATCTCGGGGTCGTAGCAACGGTGTAGGGCCTGGATCACGTCACGCTCGATCGCGGTGGTGTCAGCCATCTTTATGTTCCTCGCATTACTCCGTCGACACCGGCTCGGCGGCCCGGCTCAGCGCGGCCCGCAAGGTGTGCCAGGGAAGGACGGCGCACTTGATGCGGCTTGGAAACTCTCGTACGCCGGCGAAGACGGCGAGCTTACCGACGCCCTCGCCGGTGCCGACGCCGTCGCCGGTGCTGTCGCCGTGCGACGAGTCCGACGTGAGCATGGCGTGGACGCGCTGAAACAAGGCCTCGGCTTCGTCCACACGCTTGCCGATCACGCCGGCCGTCATCAGCGAGGCCGACGCCTTGGAGATGGCGCAGCCCTTACCCTGGAAGGCGGCGTCCTTGATCACGCCGTCTTCCACGTTCAGATAGAGCTTCATCTGGTCGCCGCAGAGCGGGTTGTAGCCCTCGGCCGTGCGGTTGGCGCCCTCCAGCACGCGGAAGTTCCGCGGCTTCCGGTTGTGGTCGAGGATCACCTGCTGATAGAGCTCGCGCAGCTCACTCATCCGCCGATGATCTCGCGCGCCGTGCGCACGGCGGTCGCCAGGGTTTCGAGCTCGGCCGGCGTGTTGTAGAGACCGAGCGACGCCCGCACGGTCGCCGGAACGCCGAAGCGGGCCATGACCGGCATCGCGCAGTGGTGACCCGCGCGCACGGCCACGCCCTCGTGATCGAGTATCGTGCCGACGTCGTGCGGGTGGACTCCATCGAGCACGAACGAGAGCACCGCGGCCTTGCGGCGCGCCGTCCCGATGAGGCGGAGGCCCGGCACGGCCTGGAGAAGCTCGGTCCCGTACTCGAGGAGCTCGTGCTCCCAGGCCGCGATGCGGTCGAGGCCGAGGCCGGCCATGTAGTCTAGCGCCGTCGCCAGGCCGATCGCGCCCGCGATGTGCGGGGTGCCGGCCTCGAACTTGTACGGCAGATCGTTGTAGATGGTCTTCTCGAACGTGACCAGCTTGATCATGTCGCCGCCGCCCTGGTAGGGCGGCATCCGCTCGAGCCGCGACTCCTTGCCGTAGAGCACGCCGATGCCCGTCGGGCCATACGTCTTGTGGCCGGAGAAGACGAAGAAGTCGCAGTCGAGCGCCTGGACGTCGACCGCCTGGTGGGGCGCCGCCTGCGCGCCGTCGACCAGCACCGGGATGTTCTCTCGATGCGCGAGCCGAACGATGTCTTCGATCGGCGTGATCGTCCCCAGTGCGTTCGACACCTGCGTGATCGCCACCAGGCGCGTCCGAGGACCGAGCAGCCGAGCGTACTCGTCCATGATCAGATCGCCGCGGTCGTCGACCGGCACCACCTTGAGACGGGCGCCCTTCTCCTCGCAGAGCATCTGCCACGGCACGATGTTGGCGTGATGCTCGATTGCCGAGATCACAATCTCGTCGCCCGTGCCGACGGCCGTGCGGCCGAAGCTCGCCGCCACGAGGTTGATCGCTTCGGTGGCCTGGCGCACGAACACGATCTCGCGCGGCGAGGCGGCGTTGAGATGGCGCTGGATGCGGCGGCGCGCGCTCTCGTACGCGTCGGTGGCGCGCTCGCTGAGCAGGTGCACGCCTCGATGGATGTTGGCGTTGTCTCGCGTGTAGTACGCGGTCAGCGCGTCGATCACCGCCTGTGGCTTCTGGGTGGTCGCGGCGTTGTCCAGATAGACCAGCGGCTTACCGTGGACCTGCTGATGCAGGGCCGGGAAATCCTGGCGGATGCGTTCGACGTCCCAGCCGGTGGCGTCGGCCGCTCGCGAGGGTCGAGTGATCGTGCTCATCGCATCTCCTTGCTATCGGTACCGAGCCGGGTCTCGAGGGCGCGATCGAGATAGCCCCGGATCGGCTCCACGGCGATCCGATCGACCACTTCGCGCACGAACCCGAGAGTCAATAGTCGTCGAGCCGCGCGCTCGTTCAGGCCGCGGCTTCTCAGATAGAAGATCGCTTCCGGCGCCAGCTGCCCCTCGGCAGCGCCGTGGGTGCACTTGACGTCGTCCGCGAAGATCTCGAGCCGAGGCTTGCTGTCGACCTCGACGCCGTCGGAGAGCAGCAGATGCTTGTTGGTCTGCGCGGCGTCGGTCTTCTGCGCATTGGGCCTGACGATGACCCGTCCGTCGAAGACGGCGCGGGCCGAGCCGTCGAGCACGCCCTTGTAGAGCTGTCGGCTCGAGCAGCGCGGCACCGCATGGTCGACGGTGACGTGATGGTCGACGTGTTGGCGACCGTCCGTGACGTAGAGGCCGGCCAGCGAGGCGCGACCGCCTTCGCCGCCGAACCGCACACCAAGAGTCGTGCGGGCAAGCCGTGCGCCGAAGGTCGCCGTACAGGTCGAGAATGCGCTGTCGCGCTCGAGGTCGGCGTGGATCGTCGCCATATGAAACGCCGACGCGCCCTGCTCCTGCACCACGTAGTGGTCCACCGACGCCCCGGGACCAACCGCGATCTCACTGACCGCGTTGACGAAGTACGCCTGATCGGTGAGGCCGACGTAGCGCTCGACGACGGTGAAGCGGCTGTGAGGGCCGGCGACGACCAGAAGGCGCGGCTGAGTCATCACACCCGGCCTGGTCGTCAGGAGCACGAGCTCGATCGGCGCCTCGATCACGGTCTCGGCGGGCACGTGCAGGAGGACGCCATCCTCCAGGAGTGCCGTGCTCAGTGCTGCAAAGACGTTGTCGTCCCAGCGGGCATGTTTCGCCAGATGCCGCTCGAGGAACTGCTCGTCGTCGTGGCTTATCGCCTCGGCGAGGCTCGAGAGCCGGGCGCCGCCGGGCAAGCTCTGGGCGGACGAATGCTCGCGCGCGTAGCGCCCGTCCAGGAACACCAGGCGGGGCGCGGCATTTGGACCGAACGGCCGAGGAACGGCCTCCCGGGATACAGGGGAGGAAGCGACCGAATCGATCGCGCGGAAGGGCGTGGCCGCGAGGGTCGCGAGGTTCGTGTAGCGCCAGTCCTCGTCGCGCGTGGTCGGGAAGCCGCGCTCCACGAAGCGCTCCATGGCGGCGCGCCGCAGCTCGGCCAGCCATGCGGGCGTGCGCGTCGAGCTTCGGCGCTCGAGCCTCTCGAACTCCGCGAGGTAGCGATTGGTCCCGGCGATTGCCGTGCTCATGTGCGTCGCCTACGCGGCCGGCTGGACGGGTGCCGGCTGCTCCTTGATCCAGTCGTAGCCCTTGCGCTCGAGCTCGAGCGCCAGCTCCTTGCCCGCCGACTTCACGATGCGTCCGTCGAAGAGGACGTGGACGCGGTCGGGCTCGACGTAATTTAGGATGCGCTGGTAGTGCGTCACCAGGATGATGGCGTTGTCCGGCCGCCGCAGGCGATTGACCCCCTGCGCGACGATCTTCAGCGCGTCGATGTCGAGGCCGGAGTCGGTCTCGTCGAGGATGGCGAGCTTCGGCTCGAGAACGGCCATCTGGAGAATCTCGTTGCGCTTCTTCTCACCGCCGGAGAAGCCCTCGTTGACCGGCCGGCTGAGGAAGCTCCGGTCCATGTCGACGAGCGCGAGCTTCTTCTCGAGCAGCTCGAGCATCTCCATCGCGTCGAGCTCCTCTTGCCCGCGCGCCGCCCGCATCTCGTTGATCGCCGCTTTCAGAAAGGCGGCGTTGCTCACGCCGGCGATCTCGATCGGGTATTGGAAGGCCAGGAACAGGCCGGCTCGGGCGCGCTCTTCGGGCGGCATGGCGAGAAGATCGCGGCCGAGATACGTCACCTCGCCACCCGTGACCGTGTAGGCCGGGTGTCCGGCGAGCGCCTGGGCCAAGGTACTCTTGCCCGAGCCGTTCGGCCCCATGACGGCGTGGACCTCGCCGGCGCGCACCTCCAGATTCAAGCTCCGGAGAATCGTCTTGCCGTCGACTCCGACGGACAGGTTGCGAATGCTCAGCATCAGCCGATGCTCCCTTCCAGGCTCACGCCGAGCAGCTTGGTGGCTTCCACCGCGAATTCCATCGGCAGGTTCTTGAACACTTCCTTGCAGAACCCGTTGACGATCATCGACACGGCGTTCTCGCTCGAGAGCC
>DATEMW010000026.1:0-2340 GCA_035275385.1 Candidatus Methylomirabilota bacterium
CACGACGATCGACGAAGGCCGTGCGGCCGCCGCGAAGGTGTCGGACAAGCAGGTGATGAGCGACCTCGACTCGGCGACCGCGTTCGCCAAGACCGAGAAGGGCGACGTCAACCGCCTGGGCATCACGGGCTTCTGCTACGGCGGCCGCGTGGTGTGGCTCTATTCGGCGCACAGCCCGACGCTCAAGGCCGGCGTCGCGTGGTACGGCCGCCTCACCGGGCCCACCAACGAGATGCAGCCGAAGAACCCGATCGAGCTGATCGACAGCCTGAAGGCGCCGGTGCTCGGGCTCTACGGCGGCGCGGATCAAGGCATCCCGAACGCGGACGTCGAGAAGATGCAGGCGGCGCTGAAGGCCGCCAAGAAGCCGTCGGAGATCGTGCTCTACGACGGCGCGCCGCACGGCTTCCACGCCGACTATCGCCCGAGCTACCGGGAGACGCCCGCGAAGGACGGCTGGCAGCGGCTCCGCGGCTGGTTCCAGCAGAACGGAGCGGCCTGATGCGCTTCGGACTCTTCGGCAGCGCGCAGGCCAAGCGCGGCGGGCCCGACGTCGACAGCGGCGCGGGCTTCAGAGAGTTCGTCGAGAACAACGTGCGAGCCGAGGGGCTCGGCTACGTGAGCTCGTTCGTGGTCGAGCATCACTTCACCGGCTTCGGCCAGATCTCCGCGACCCTCAACTTGCTGACGTGGGTCGGCGCGCGCACGCGGACCTTGCGGCTCGGCACCGCCGTGATCACCTTGCCCTGGCACAATCCCGTGCTGCTCGCCGAGCAGGTCGCCACGATGGATCTCCTGTCCGGCGGCCGGATCGATTTCGGCATCGGCCAGGGCTACCGGCACAACGAGTTCGCCGGATTCTGCATCCCGATGGAAGAGGCCGACGAGCGGTTCGACGAGTGCCTCGAGGTGATGCTGAAGGCGTGGACGTCCGATCGTCCCTGGTCGCATCACGGCAAGTACTGGAAGTACGACAACGTCGTCGTCGAGCCGCCGACACAGCAGAAGCCGCATCCGCCGCTCTGGATGGGCGCCGGCCGCCCGCAGTCGATCAAGAAGGTCGCCAAGCTCGGCTACAACCTGTTGCTCGACCAGTTCGCGTCGATCGAGCAGATCGGCGACCGGATCGCCCTCTACAAATCGGAGGTCGAGGCGCTCGGGCGGCAGTTCGATCCGATGACGGTCGCGGTCACGCGATCGGTCAACGTCGCGATGACGGCCGCCGACCGGCAAAAGGCGCTCGAGACGCGGATGGCCGCACGCAAGCGCGTCGACGAACTTGCCCAGCGCCCCGACGGCCAGAACCAGTCGACGATCATGACCTACGCCCACACGCTCGAGGCCGCCGAGGCAGGCGCACTCTACGGCACGCCCGACGAGATCGCGGCCAAGCTGCAGCGGCTGCGTGACCTCGGCGCGGAGTACGTCCTGCTCAACAGCACCGGCGGCTTCGAGACCCTGCGCCGCTTCGCGCAGGACGTCCGACCGGCGTTTGAGGGCGAGCCCGCGATTCGGTGAAAGGGCGTTTTCGCCGATGAGCAGTAGCGACGCACGCGCGACGAACGCCTACTGGGGACGCGACGGGCTCGAGCGCAAGATCCTCGACGCGCTCGCGGCCGCGGGCAAGAACGTCGATGCGCTGACGATCGACGACCTCGCCCCGGCGGATCAGTTTCACGGTGGCGGCAAGCCCGCGACGGAGCGGCTGGCGCGGCTGGCCGGGCTCAAGCCCGGCACGCGTGTGCTCGACGTCGGCGGTGGGCTGGGCGGGCCGGCCCGCACCCTGGCGGGTCAGTTCGGATGCCGCGTCACGGTCGTCGATCTCACCGAGTCGTACGTCCGCGCGGCCACGGCGCTCACGGCGCGCCTCGGCCTGGCCGATCGCGTCACCCATCGAGTGGGCGACGCGCTCGCGCTCGACGTGGGCGGCGAGCCGTTCGACGTCGTCTGGACGCAGAACAGCGGGATGAGCATCGCCGACAAGGAGCGCCTCTACGCCGGCTTCGCGCGTGTGCTTCAGCCGGGTGGGTTGCTGGTCACCCAGGAGCCGATGGCCGGGCCGGTGCAGCCCGTGGTGTTCCCGGTGATGTGGGCGCGCGACGCGAGCGCGAGCTTTCTGCGCACGCCGGAGGCGATGCGCGCGGTGATGGAAGCGTCGGGGTTCCAGGTTCGCGCCTGGGACGACGTGACCGCCGAGGCCACGGGGCCGGCCAGCGCCGCCGCGATTCCCGCCCACAGCGTTCAGCAGATCATCATGGGCGAGTCGCTCGACGCGATCATCCGGGCGGGGCACCAGAACCGCGAGGAGCGCCGGATCGTCATGACCCAGGCGGTCCTGGA
>DATEMW010000027.1:0-16702 GCA_035275385.1 Candidatus Methylomirabilota bacterium
CACCGGCAAGGCGGCGCAACGCCGCGGCGGCAAATCGGTCGCCGGCACCAATTCGCCCTCCGGCCTCTATCAGTGCAAGCCGCTCGGCTCCAACGACTGGATCTACATCACGACGAGCCGCGGCAACCCGGAGCACTGGGGGCGCCTCATGAAGCTGATCGGCCGCGAGGAGCTGATCGACGACCCGCGCTACGCCACCGGGGCCGCCCGGGTCGAGCACGAGGCCGAAGTCGACGCGATCATTACCGAGTGGACGCGGCGACACACCAAGGAAGAGGCGATGACGTTGATCAGCGGGGTGGGGGTGCCCGCCGGTGCGGTCTTCGACACGATGGAGCTCCAGAACGATCCGACGTTCGAGAAGCGCGGCATCATGCAGGTGATGGAGCACTCGAAGGGTCCGTTCAAGATGCCGACGTGGCCGGTGCGGGTCGATGGCAAGACGGCGCGCATCAAACCCTCACCGCTGCTCGGTGAACACGCCGCCGAGGTGCTGAGCACCTGGCTCGGCATCGGTGAGGCCGAGCTCGGCACGCTGAAGAGCGAAGGCGTCTTGTAGATGGAAAAGCTTCAAGGCCGCGTGGCGGTTGTGACCGGCGCGGCGAGCGGGATCGGCCTGGCGCTCGCCGAGCGCTTCGCCGCGGAGGGTATGAAGGTCGTGATGGCCGACATCGAGGCGGCCGCGCTCGATTCCGCCTCTGCCGCCGTACGGGCCAAGGCGCCCGCGGTGCACGCCGTGAGGATCGACGTCTCGCGAGCCGAGGACGTCGAGCGGCTCGCCCATGAGACCTACGCCGCCTTCGGGGCAGCCCACGTGGTGTGCAACAACGCCGGCGTCGCGGTCATCGGCGCCGTCCACGAGCATTCGCTGGCGGACTGGCAGTGGGTCATCGGCGTGAACCTCTGGGGCGTGATCCACGGCGTGCGCGCATTCGTGCCGCGCATGCTGGCGGGCGGCGACGAAGGCCACATCGTGAACACGGCGTCGATGGCGGGCCTCAGCACCGCGCCGTTCATGTCGGTCTACGACGTCACCAAGCACGGCGTCGTCGCGCTGTCGGAGTCGATGTTCAAGGAGTTCGAGGCCACCGGAGCGCCGATCAGCGTCTCGGTCGTGTGCCCCGGCCTGATCAACACCAGCATCATGCGCTCGTCACGCAACCGCCCGCCCGAGCTCAGCGAGGAGGGCAAGGCCGGACCGATGGCCCAGGCGTTCGGCCAGGCGCTCGGCGATCGGCTCACTGGCGGCTATCCGCCGTCGGAAGTCGCCGACCAGGTCGTGCGCGGGATCCGCGAGAAGCGGTTCTACGTGGTACCGGCGCAGCCGGAGGTGCGCAAGGCCGCCACCATCCGCGCCCAGGACATCATCGAGCTGCGCAATCCGACGCCGCGTCGATAGCGCGGGCGCGCGGGGCTAGAAGCCCGTCCACTTCAGCGAGAGCTCTACCACCTGCTCGTCGCGCAGGACGGTGGCGCGGAGATCCTCGCCTGGCTTGAGCGTCTCGATCGCCTTGCGCACCGCCGGGATGTCCTCGTTGGACATCATCGGAATTCCCAGAACGCTGAGCATGATGTCGCCGCCCACGACGATCTGCTGCCCCTCCACGATCCCGATCCGGTCGCCGCCGCGCACGCCGAGTCGTGCCGGGATCGAATCCTTCGCGACCTGTTTGACCAGGAACCCGCTCTCTTGCGGCACCTTGAGCGCCTGGGCCATGGGGCCCGATACGAGCAGCACGTCGAGCCCGAACCACCGGCGATTGCCTTCGATCAGCAGCTTCTTCACGGTATTCGCGGTCACGACGAACCCGAGGCCTTCGCTGCCGCCGGACTTGGTGATGTTGTGGCTGACGATCCCGATCAGGTCGCCGGCGCGGTTGAACATCGGCCCGCCGGAGTTGCCGGTATTGATGACGGCGTCGGTCTGGAAGAACTCGGCCAGCGGGAAATCCGTGCCGATCGTGTCCGGCTCCCATCGCGCGCTGATGATGCCTGCGCTGAGCGCATGGGCCAGACCGTACGGTGCTCCGACGATGAAGACGGGGTCGCCAACACGAATCGGATCCGAATCGGCCAGCTTGGCTACCAGGACTCCTGGCGGCACGGCTGAGACCTGGATGATCGAGATGTCGGCCAGCGGCTCCGAGGCGATCACTCGCGCGGCGACGGGTTCTTCGCCGAGGAACTGGACCGTGATGTCCTCCATCGTGTGGACCACGTGCGCGGCCGTGGCCACCTTGCCATCGGCCGAGATCAGCACCCCCGAGCCGATCTCACGAAATCGGGCGAGCCCCTTGACGGTGATCTCTTCGCCCTTCGAGCGGATCACCACCACCGACGGGTTGACGCGACGAAACGCTTCGCCGAGCGTCTCGGCGCTTACCGGAGCAGAAGCCGCGCTGAAGAACGCCAGCACTGCGAGAGCCGTCAGCCGCACAGGTCTCATGGCTACTCCGGCCAGCTGTGCAACAGGTAGAGTGCTTGTAGCAGCTGCGACGAGGCCGAGTAGGGTCCGAACCAGCGTTCGTAGATCGGCACGATGCCGCGTGATCGATAGAGCGCCGACAGTATCCGGTTGATCTGCGCCTGGAAGCTGTTGTCTCCGCGGCGCAGCATGAGCCCGTACGGCTCGTACGAGAAGAGCTCGGCGCTCAGGCGTAGCTTCGCGGGCTCCTTGGCGCTATCACGGAGGCCGGCAAGCAGCTCATGATCCGACGCGTACGCGTCGAATCGGCCGGTCTCGAGCCCCTCCAAACCCTGACGGTGATCGGCGACGTTGATCATCTGAGCCTTGATCGACGCCGCGGCGAGCGTGGCCGCGAGTGCCCTGTCCGTCGTCGTGTTGGCAACGACCCCGACGCGCTTGCCGGCCAGATCCTTCACGCCGACGATCCCCGAGCTCGCGGTGGCCAGCAGGCTGCCGCCGTCCACGAAGATCATGTGGCTGAACGCGACCTGCTCCATCCGGCCGAAGGTGATCGTCGTCGACCCGCACTCGAGGTCGATCGTGCCCTTCACGAGCTTGCTCACGCGATCGGCCGGGGTCACCGGCACCCAGCCGATCTTGAGGTCGGCAAGCTTCAGCGTCTGCTTGAGCGCGTTGGCGACGTGCAGGCAGAGATCGACCGAGTAGCCCACCGGCTGACCGTCAGGGCCAACGAACGAGAACGGACGAGATGTCTCGCGGTGCCCGAGCTGGATGGCGCCCGTCTCCTTGATCTTGTCGAGGGTCGGTCGGATCTCCTGAGCCATCGCCGGCCCAGCGAGAACCGGGAGCAGCACGAGCATCGCCAGCCCGAGTTTCATTTGAGCCACCCTTTCTCGCGGTAGTACCGCTCGGCGCCCGGGTGAAGCGCGACGCCGAGATGGAGCCACCCGGTGGACGGATCGTACTCGCCGAGGCTCGCGTGGAGTCGCCGAAAACGCTCCGCGTTGTCGTTGATGGTGCTCGTTATCGCGTAGGCCAGGTCGTCGGCCATGGCCGAGGACACGATGATCGTGGTGCCCATGGTCGCCGACGCGATTTCTTCGCTCCCATTCGCGGCCTTCGGATAGGTCCCGGCGGGAATGACGCCGGCGCTGAGCCCGAACGACGTGAGGTGCTCGATCAGCGGCTGCGAGCAAGACAGCAACGTCAACGGCCGGTGTTGCGACGCGGAGGTCACGACGTCGGCCGGCGCCGCGAGGACCGCGAACGCGCCATCCACCCGCCGCTCCTTGAACGCGTCGGCCAGCTCAACATACGAGCCGCGAACGAACTTGGCACCCGCCGTCTCCCACGATCGGTAGCACTCGACCGTCTTACCAGGCTCGCAGAGGCCGAAGAACTCCATCATCTTTTCCAGCAGCCACACGTCCGATGTCCCAGGCCTTGGAATGGCCAGACGAATCGGCTTGCGCCCGCGGAAAATGTCCTCGAGCGTCATCTTCGCGAACGGCGAGTCGGCCGCCACGTAGATGTGGATGACGTTGAGGCTCATGTTTCCCGCCAGGCCGCGCAGCGTCTCGAGCCGGCGGCCTCGATAGGGATCGTCGCCGCGCGCCGCCGCGCCCAGCAGCGGCGGCAGACCCAGGCCGATCTCGACGTAGCCTTTGCCCACGAGCACTGGATTTTGCGCGCCGCCGCCCGGAAGCACCTTCACGTCGAGAGCGGCTTTTTCACGAAGCAGCTGGGCCAGCCCCGTGGAGATCGCGTACCATCCGCCGCCCGCCACGCCCGACGCCCATCTGAGCTGCTGCTGAGCCGAGGCGCCGCCCGCGAGGACCATGAGCACGGTCGCGCACAGGACCAAGGTCGCCGAGCGCTTCACGCTCAAACCATTCCTGGCCGTCGTAGTATGGCAGCGTGAAGCGCCGGCGCCTGACCGCGATCGTGCCGCTCCTGATGACGCTGCTCGCCGGGTGCGCGATAAGCCCGGTGGGCGTCACGCGAGTCGATCCGACCGACGTGCACCGGCGGCTCACCCGAAGCGCGCTCTCGACCGGAAAGCTCAGCGTCTTCACGCAGAACATCCTGCTCGAAACCAATCTGGCCGCCCTCTACGAATCGGATCCCGAGAAGGCGCTCGAGCGGTTGCATGATCTGGCGGTATCCGGCTCCGGCGGGCCGCCGCAGCTCTTCGCCGCCGCCGAGGCGTCCTTTCTGCACGCCGAGCGGACCGGCAAGCATCCCTACCATCTGGCGGCCGCCCTGTACGCCTGGGCGTACTTGTTCCCCGAGGACGCCTCCGAGAAGCCGAGCCCGTTCGATCTGCGCTTCCAGCTGGCGGCGAGCCTCTACAATCGCGGGCTCACGTCCGCGCTCGAGTCGGCCAAGGAGCGGAAGATCGTCCTCGAGGGCGGGGCGCTCGAGCTGCCGTTCGGTCAGCTCTACGTGTCGTTCGATCCCAACCAGCTGGTCTGGCGCGGCCGGCGTATGACCCGGTTCGCACCGATCGCCGAGTTCGACGTGTTCGGGCTTCAGGCCCACTACCGCGAGCCCGGCATCGGCGCGCCGCTGGCAGCCGTCCTCGAGCCGCTCGAGCGCGAGCGCCAGCCCGGCGACTTGCTCCGCGCAGATCTGACGCTTCCAGTGACCGTGATCCTGAGAACAGTCCGCTCGCGTACCGGCCTCGCCTGGCCGCCGCTCGAGGCCGCGCTCGAAATCCACGTGCCGGAGGTCGACGACTCGGTCGACGTCGCCGGCCAGCTGGTTCCGCTCGAGCGCGAGCCGACCGCCGTGCTCGCGTTCTCGCTCAACGATTCGCCGATCTGGCGGCAGGAGTATCTCCGGTTCTTCCAGGCACTGCCGTTCACCCGCGGCGCGCAGTCGGAGCTCTTCGCGACCGTGCCGCATCGCCGGGGCCGCATCCCGGTCGTGTTCGTGCACGGCACCGCATCGTCGTTCGGCCGCTGGGCAGAGATGTTCAATCGGCTCGCGGCGGATCACCGGATTCGTGCCCGGTACGAGTTCTGGTTCTTCTCGTACGACTCCGGCGCGGCCATCAACTGGTCGGCGATGCTGCTGCGCGAATCGCTCCAGCAGGCGGTGAAGATTCTCGATCCCGACGGGACCGATCCGGGCATGCGACGCATGGTCGTGGTCGGACACAGTCAGGGCGGGCTGCTCTCCAAGATGACGGCCATCGATAGCGGCACCAAACTCTGGGACGCGGACTTCAAGCGCCCGATCGACTCGCTCGATCTGAGCCCGAAGACGCGCGAGCTGTTCCAGCGCATGAGGTTCATGACGCCGCTGCCCTTCGTCAAGCGCGTCGTGTTCATGGCCACGCCCCATCGCGGCAGCGAGCTCACCGTGGGCCGCATCGCGAACTGGGTCACCTCGTTCGTCACGGTGCCCGTCAACGCGGCCGACGCGTTCACCGACGTCGTCACCCGCAATCGTGACGCGCTCGTGCTCTCCAAGGCGGACACCAAGCCGCGCATGTGGACGAGCCTCGACCACATGAACCCGCGCAACGATTTTCTCAGAGCGCTCGCCGACATCCCGCTGGCGCCGGGCGTCGTCGCGAACTCGATCATCGCGGTCCGTGGCGCGGGGCCCATCGAGCAGGACGAGGACGGCGTCGTGGCCTACCGCAGCGCGCATCTCGACGACGTCGAGTCGGAGCTGGTCGTCCGGTCGGGCCACTCGCTGCAGGATCAGCCCGAGGCCGTCGAGGAAGTGCGCCGGATCCTCTTGTTCCATGCGCGCGATCTTCCCTGATCAGCGGCGCCGCCAGACGTAGGCCGCGAGGCCGACGGCTGAGGCGACGAGAACGGCCGCTAGCCCGGCGACGATGCCGCGGCGGTGCTGCCAGAGGTTCACGCCGCCGATCGCGACCCGCGCCCAGGTCGAGCCGAGATCCCCGCGCTCGAGCGTGCCCGCGCGATAGGCGGCGGTGACGGCCTGCAGGTCGCGACGGAGCGCGGGCAGGGGCAGCGCGGCCAGATCGTCCACGGGCAGGCTGGCGAGGACGCGACGGACGTCGGTGGGTTCGCCGGAGCGACCGTCGACGGGCAGCCGATGCGCGAGCTTGCCCACCTCGGTGTCGGCGGGAAAGAGCGTTGTATCGCGCGTCAGCGGGTAGAGCGAGGTCTCCCCCTGCATCGCGAGCTCGATCATCGCGTTGGCGTCGTTGCAGACGCCGAGCGCGAAGTACCCAGCGAACGGCAGGCCGGGGTGGGCGGCCTGGGCGGCGTCGTACATGGCGATGATCTGTCCCGCGAGTCGCACGACCTCGAGCATCTGATCGTTGCGATACGTGCGCGCCACGCGGCCGAGCGTCCAGCTCTGGTCGCGCGTGGCGACCGGGCGGAACTGGGTCTTGCCGTCGATCCCGAAGTAGAACGAAAGCAGCGCGTTGACCAGCGGGCCTTCGACGCGAAGCTCGTGCTGCGAGTGCGAGACCGGCACGCTGAGCTTGCGCCCTTCACCCGGCACGATGACGCCGGTGTCCACCCAGAACGGCGTGAGCACATCGACGCCTTGATATTTGAGATCGCCGAAATTCGCGAAGTAGCGCGCATCGCGGATCTCGACCGTATGGCCCTGATCGCGCAGCAGCGCGACCAGCGCTGTCGGCGTCTCGGCACTCTTTCCGCGCAACGTGACCCGGAAGCGTGAGCCCGGGGAGCCCGTGCCAGGATTCCGCGCCAGACGATTCAGCACGTCGGCCAGCCGCTGCGCGTCGGGTTCGTGCGGAGCCAGGACCGGGTCGAGCTCGTCGCCCACGGCGAGCCCGAAGCCAAGGCTCTTGAGCGGGCTCTCGGCCTTCGGGGGCGCCAGGCCGGTCGGGATGCCGAGCGGTTCTTCCACGATCGGTCGAATCGAAGCCGTCTTGGCCGCCGCCGTGTTCGGCGCCGGCGCCATCGCGCGGCCGGCGGTGCGTACGGCTTGTCCCATCTCCTCGACGGAAAGGGTCGGGAACTGGTCGAGCGCCTCCCAGTTCTTGCCGACGATCAGCTCACGAAGCTTTTTGACCTGCTCGGGACCGAGCACCCCACCCGCCGACGGGTTACGGCCGAGCTTCTCGAGGAGGGCATCGACGAAGCCTGGCTTCTGCGAGAGCTCGGCCACCACGCGCGAGAACGGGACGAAGCGGGGCTCCGGATCGGCCGCCAGGGCCGCACCACCAGGGGCGACGGCCATCGCGGCGAGAGCGACTGCCGTGATGAGGTCGCGAAGGACATGCATCGCCATGTTGATCCTGATGAACCAGGGACCCGCCGGGGCGCAATGGGACCTTCGGGGTATACTCCGCCCACCATGCGAGAGAACACCCTGAAACGAGAGCTCCGTGCCGGCAAGCCGGCCTTCGGCGTCATGTGCACTTTCCCGTCGCCGGCCGTGGTTGAGATGCTCGGCCATCTCGGGTTCGACTGGATCCTGCTCGACAACGAGCACGGCTCCATCACCGTCGATACCGCCGAGGCCTGCATCGCCGCAGCCGAGCTCACCGGGATGGCGCCGATCGTACGCCCCGTCGGCAACAAGCCCGAGATCATCGCGCCCTTCCTGGATCGCGGCGCGTGGGGAGTGCAGGTGCCGCACGTCAACACCGCGGACGAGGCGCGCGCCGCGGTCGATGCCGTGAAGTACGCGCCGGAAGGCCATCGCGGGATCTTCAGCGGAGGGCGGCCGGCCAATTACGGGTTCAAGGGCAGCACCGCGGATTATGCGAAGGACGCCAACCGCAACACCCTCGTGTGCCTGATGCTCGAAGAAGTCGCCGCCATCGAAAACCTGCCCGAGCTCGTCACGGTGCCGGGCGTGGACGTCTTCTTCATCGGCTCCGGCGACCTCTCCCAGTCGATGGGCTACACGGGCCAGCAGGCGCATCCGGACGTGCAGGCGATGATGGAGCGCGGCGTCAAGATCATCACGGGCGCCGGGCGTATCGCCGGCTGCAGTTGCCCCGACAATCTGGTGCCGAAGTTCCTCGGGCTCGGCGTCCAGTACTTCCACGGTAGCGTCGGTCGCCTGCTCCAGCACGGCAGCGAGGCGTATCTGACGAAGATGCGCGAGGCGGCGCGCGGCGGGAAGTAGGCGCGAGGCCGTCGGGTAGTGCGCGCGCCTATGAAATAGGAGAGACCTCATGCGTTGGGCGACCTTTCAGATTCCTCCGGCCACGGTGGAACGGATCGGCGTGGTGCGAGGCGACGAGATCCACGCGATGGCGCCGGGGCCGCGGCTGATCGACCTGCTCGGCGACGACGGCGAGCGGCTCGCCGCTGCCGGCGCCAAGACCTTGGCGTCGCCGGCGGAGGTCGTGCGCGTCGATCGCGTGCGCCTCTTGCCGCCGATTCCGCGTCCGCCGGCGGTGCGAGATTTCATGACGTTCCGCCAGCACATCG
The DNA here is from genome assembly GCA_035275385.1 of Candidatus Methylomirabilota bacterium. GTDB lineage: Bacteria > Methylomirabilota > Methylomirabilia > Rokubacteriales > CSP1-6 > AR31. The sequence goes on from DATEMW010000027.1 coordinate 8,836, forward strand.
AGGTGATCCGCAAGTCCCAGGGGCTCGAGCTCCCCAAGCAGTTCTTCGAGATCCCGGTCTTCTACTTCACGAACCCGCACGCGCTCGTGGGCGCCCACGATCCCGTGCCGATGCCGCCGGGCTGCCAGAACCTCGATTTCGAGTGCGAGATCGGCGTCGTCATCGGACGCGACGGCGCGAACCTCGATCCGAAGAACGCGGCCGATCACGTCGTCGGCTTCTGCCTGTTCAACGACTGGAGCGCGCGCGACGTGCAGCGCAACGAGATGGAGATGCGCCTGGGCCCGGCCAAGGGCAAAGATACGGCGACGACACTCGGCCCGTGGCTCGTCACCAAAGACGAGATCGAGCCGTGGCGACGTCAGAACGGCTACGACCTCGAGATGGTCGTCTCGGTCAACGGCCGCGAGTACGGCCGCGACAAGTGGGCGAACGCCTACTGGTCGATCGGCGAGATCATCTCGTACGCGTCCCGCGGCACGAAGGTGTGCGCGGGCGATGTGTTGGGTACCGGCACCTGCGGCAACGGCTGTCTGGCCGAGCTGCGCGCTCGCGACGCCGCGGCCTATCCGTGGCTGGCGGTCGGCGACGAGATCGTGTACGAGGTCGAGCGCCTTGGACGCATCGCCAATCGGATCGTCGCCGGGCCCCCGCTGATCCCGCTGCGTTCGTGACGGTGATCCGCGCATGACCCGGCACTTCGGCGTCCTGATTCCTTCCACGAACACGACGGTCGAAATCGAGTGCCGGCTCCTGCCGGCGGCCTATCAGGCGCACGTCGGGCGCCTCATGTCGAGCGGCGCCGGAAGCTTCTCGCCGAGCCGCGACGAGGACATCGACTATCAGTCGCGCTTGCTTGGAACGGCCAGGGTGGAGATGGTCATCCTGGCCCAGACATCCGCGAGCCTCCACGCTGACGACTACGACGACGTGGTCACCAAGCGTATGAGCGCCGGGGCCGGCGTTCCGTCGATCACGTCGGCACAGGCGGTCGGCCGCGCCGTTCGGGCGCTCGGCGCGCGCCGCATCGCGATCGTCTCGCCCTACTCCGACGCGGTCAACGCGCGCGCTGCGCAGTATTTCAAAACGAAGTTCGGGCTCGACACGGTGGCGCTCGAAGGATTCCGGGCGACCGACGCCTACGCGATCGGTCAGCTCGGTCCGCAGCACGCGCGCGAGGCGTTCGCGCGGATCGACCGGCCGGAGATCGACGTCTTCGTGGTGCCGGGAGGCAATTTCCCGACGATGGCGTCGGTGGCGGCCTGGGAGCGCGAGCTCAAGAAGCCGGTGGTCACCACGAACCAGGCGTCGATCTGGGCGATGCTGCGCGCTTTCAAGAGCGGGGACCGCCTGCCGGCCTTGGGCCGGCTGCTCGCCGAGGTGCCGGCCGACGCGCCATAGCCCGGGAATAGGCTATAGTCGCCAGAAGACCTCGAGGTCCCGGAGCTTTACCGATGGGCGTGACGCGAAATCCGGACGACGGCGAACCGACGGTCGTCATGCCGGCACGGGCGGTCCCGGAGGCGGTGCCGCCCGAGATCACCCGATTTCTCGCGGCGTCAAAACGCGCGCACCGGCGCCGGCTGGCACTCTACGGCGCTGCCGGCATCGTGTTCCTCGCGGGGATGGCGGCCGGCGGCTGGTTCTTCTTTCCGCGGAGCGAGAAGCGCGTCGTCGTCTCGCGTCAGCCAGCGGTAGCGGTCTCCCGTCCCCAGGCGACGCAGCCGGCCAGCTTGCCGGCACCGCCGCCGGTGCCTCGCGTGCCAGATAAACCAACCAGCCCGCGACTGATGTTGAAGGAGATCTTCGACGGCCGGGAACGCGCGCATTCCGTGACCGCTTCGGTCGACTCCGGTGCGGTCCGCATCAACTCGTCGAAGCCGGGCTACGTGTACGTGCTGGCAGTCTCGGCCAGCGAATCCGACGCCGGCGCTCTCTTCGCCGCGGTGCTGTTCCCCAGGGCGGCTGACACGAACAACCGCGTCCAGCCCGGGCGGCCGCTGACGCTGCCCGATCTACACTGGCCGCCCAACGCCGAGTTCCTCGCCGTCGTTTCCGACGAGCCGCGCGAGATCGACGTGCTGGGCTCCCTGGCCGGAAAGGTCGTGTGTGCGCCGACGCAGCGATGCTCGGAGGCCTATGGCGCCGTCGCCTTCGCTCACGACGGCGCGCGCGCGACCGTGCGGAACCCGGTGGCCCCACCCGCGCCGGCCGTCGCCCAGCCGACGTCCAGGGCCTCACGCCGCTGCACGGACATTCTCGAGCGCGCCTCGCTCGGCGAGCAATTGACCGACGCAGAACAGACGTTCCTCCGAAGGGACTGCCGATGACCATTCGTGGACTGTTGGCTTACGCGAGCATGCTGCTGGTCGTTGCCGGATGCGCCAAGCCCGCGCCTCCACCGCCGGCGCCGCCGCCGGTGGTCACCAACGACACGTCCGAGCGGAGCTTCGAGGAAGCCGTGAACGTGGCGACCGACGCCCTGGTGGCTCAGCTTCAACGAGCGCCGGCAGCTTCCGCCAAGCCGGACGCCAAGCGCGCGGTCGTGATCGACCCGATGATCGACTCGTCCTCCGGCCAGCAGACCGCCGCGACTCAGGCGCTCGAGCAACGGGTCGCCGAGCGACTGGCGGGCAGCGCCGTGCCGCTCGAGGTCATGCCGTTCCTGATCGCCAACGTCAGCAAGGCCCAGTATCTGCTGACGGGGACGATGACGCGGATGCCCAGCGGCCAGGCCGGGGCGCCTCAGGTGTTCCAGATCAACCTGGCGCTGACCGATTTGCAGAGCGGCACCGTCGTGGCGCAGGCGTCGTCGCGGGCGCGAGACGAAGGGGTCGACACGAATCCCACCCGGTACTACCGCGACAGTCCGATCGTGGTGAAGGACAAGGTGGTCGACGGCTACATCGCGACGTCCCAGGCGGCGCCCGGGAGCCCGGCGGACCCGGTCTACTTCGAGCGCGTCGCCACCGCGAGCACCATCGCCGAGGCCACCGTCGCCTACAACAACGAGAGCTATCAGGACGCGCTCGCGCTCTACCAGAGCGCGGCCGCCAAACCGGGCGGTGAGCAGCTTCGCGTGCTGAACGGCGTCTACCTCGCCTCGTGGAAGCTTCGGCGCACCAGCGAAGCCGAGGAAGCGTTCGGGAAGGTGGTCGCGTTCGGGTTGAGCAACAACAACCTCGGCGTGAAGTTCCTGTTCAATCCGGGAACGACCAACTTCTGGTCCGACGCGCAGATCAGCGGCCCGTACGGCTTCTGGCTTCGGCAGATCGCGCGACAGGCCTCGGCGGCGAAGGTGTGCATGAACGTCGTCGGGCATACCAGCCTGACCGGGTCCGCCCCGTACAACGACCGTCTATCGTTGCAGCGCGCCGCCTACATCAAGCAGCGTCTCGACCGGGAAGCGCCGGAGCTCGGGCCGCGCACCAAAGCGTCGGGCATGGGCTTCAGGGAGAACCTCGTCGGTACCGGAACCGACGACGCCCGCGACGCGCTCGATCGACGGGTCGAATTCAAGATCACCGGGTGCTGAGCGCCGCGGTGATGCGTCGGCTGCTCCCGCTCGTCGCGCTCATCGCCGTCAGCGCTGGGCTCCTCGGCGGCGTCAGCGCGGCGCCCGGTCCCACGTTCTCGCGGGACATCGCGCCGATCTTTCAGCGGCACTGCCAGGAATGTCACCGCCTGGCCGGCGGCGCGCCGTTCCAGCTGACCACCTACGATCAGGTTTACCGGCGCCGCGAAAAGATCCTCGAGACGACGCGGACGGGCACGATGCCGCCCTGGAAGCCGGTCGCCGGCTACGGCGACTTCGTCGGGGTCCGCGGCCTCTCGAAGGACGAGATCGCCCTGATCGGGCGCTGGGTCGAGACGGGCGCGCCGGAGGGCGACGCGGCCGATCTGCCGCCGCGGGCCGCGTTCGAATCTGCCCCCAGCCGCGGCACGCCGGACCTCGTGCTGCGCTCGGAGCCATTCACGGTTCCGAGCCGCAGCGGCGACGTGTACCGCTGCTTCAGCATGCCCACGACGTTCACGGAGGACCGCTACTTCACCGTGACGGAGGTCGCGCCCGGCAACAGTCGGATCGTGCATCACATGCTGGCGATGGTCGACGCCGGCGGCGGGTCGGCGCACATCCGGCCGAGCGACCAGTCTCCCGGCTATCCCTGCTTCGGCGGACCTCGCGTCAGGATCGACGGCTACCTCGGCGGCTGGACGCCGGGCTCGCGGCCCTGGATCATGCCCGAGGGCGTCGGCATCCGGCTGCCGGCCGGCGCGCGCGTCGTGATCCAGATGCACTATCACAACGGCGGACCGGCGGCCGAGAGCGATCGCACCGAGATTCGCCTGCACGCGGCCGCGACGCCGATCGTCAAGGAATTGCGCTTCGCGCGCGTCGGCTCGTTCAACTTCACCATCCCCGCGGGCGCTCAGCGCCACGAGATCGAGGCCTCGATGTTCGTGCACCGGCCCATGAGCCTCATCGCGATTCATCCCCACATGCACCTGCTCGGACGCGAGATGAAGGCCTGGGCGAAGAAGCCGGACCAGTCGACACAGCCGCTCGTCCACATCGACGACTGGGACTTCAACTGGCAAGGGTTCTACTTCTACCGGACGCCCGTAGGGCTACCGCAAGGAGCCTGGATCGAGCTGACGGCGGCGTGGGACAACTCCGAGCGCAACGCGCGCAACCCCAACCGGCCGCCGCAGCCTGTTCGCTGGGGCGAGCGCACCGTGGACGAGATGGGCCACGCGGCCATCCTCTACACGTTCGACGACGAGAAGATCGATTCCCGCCCGCGCTGACCGAATCGCTTCCGCGATACAATCAAGCCGTTATCTCTTGTCACGGAGGACGCAATGACCCAAGTGGCCACCGCGAGCCGGACGCTCCCGCAAGCATCGCAGCGGATCTCCCCGCAGAAGTTCGCTCACGTCGTTCTCAAGACTGCGAACTTCGACGCGGTGATCGCCTGGTACGCCACCGTGCTCCAGGCGCGAGTCGCGTTCCGCAACGACTTCATCGCGTTCCTGACCTACGACGACGAGCATCATCGGGTGGCCGTCATCAACAACCCCGGCAGTCCGGCCCCCGATCCCGCGGCCGCCGGCGTTCACCATATCGCTTACACCTACACCGAGCTCGGCGGGCTGCTCGCGACCTATCGGCGGCTCAAGGCCGCTGGGATCGAGCCCGCGCGCTGCATCAACCACGGGCCGACGATCTCGATGTACTACCGCGATCCCGACGGTCTTCGCGTCGAGCTCCAGATCGACGTCTTCGCGACCATGGCCGAGGCGCACGCGTACTTCACGGGTCCGGACTTTGCGGAGAACCCCATCGGCATCATCTTCGACCCGGAAGAGCTGATCCGCGACTACGAGTCCGGCCGCTCGTATGCTGATCTCGTGCGACGCCCGCCGCTGCCGCCCGGCAAGACGCCGCTGGACATGCGTGCCGAGACGCCGCGCGTCTGAGGCTACACCGGCAGAAGCGGCTCGCTCCGATCCGGCGGCAGGTCGGTGTCGAACGAGTTGATCAGCAGCGCGAGCAGACTGTAGTTGCCCATCACCAGCGCCAGCTCGATGACGCCCTGGCGGCCGAGCTGCTCCAGCGCTGCCTGGAACGCCCCGCGGCTCACGCGACGCGTACGGAAGAACTCGCGGCCGTAGTTGACGACCGCCGCCTCGTCGGCGGCGAGCGCCGGAAGCTCTTTGCGGTCGCGCAAGGCATCGACGAGCTCGTTGCGCACCCCGGCCTTGCGCGCCGACGCCGCGTGCGCGTTCCAGATGTGCTGGCAGTCAAGCTCGCGCGCGGTCACCAGCATCGCGAGCTCCTGGATCTTCTTCGGCAGCGAGGATTCTTCTCGGAGGTAGTGGTTCAGGAGGGTGGCCCACTGATGGGCCTTCGGCACGTGGATCATGACTGAGCCAGGCCCGTAGCGCGGCACGGCTCCCAGGCCCTTCACCATCTCGTCGAAGGCCGCCCTCTGGCCTTCGGGAACGCTTTCACGAGTCGCGAGCGGCAGTCGCCCCATCGTCGTCTCCCAATTGTCGGATTGAGCCGCGCGGTCGGCCGGCGGCCTGGCGCGTCTCAGAACGCGATCAGCAGTCGTCCTCGCGTGCCGCCGGCTGCCAGCTTACGCTGAGCGTCTGCCGCCCGCTCCGGCGGAAACGTCTCCGCCACGCGCAGGGTGAGCCGGCCTTCGGCGACGAGCCGGCCCAACCGGTCGAGCGCGTCGTGGTTTTCCACGTACGAGAGCACCCGCACCGGCTCGATCGTGATGCCTCGCTCGGATGGTCCGGCGAAGCCGCGCACGGTCGCGAGCTTGCCTCCGTCGCGGATCGCGGGCAGGGCGGCGCCGTCGAGCACCGCCGCGTCGATCAGCCCGTCGACGCCGCCCGGGACCGCGTCGTACACCGCGCGGATCGCTCCGTCGCCGGAGGGGATGAACGTCTTCGCGCCGAAGCGCTTGACCTGCGCTTCGTCCTGCGCGCGCGCGACCGCGATCACGCGCAGGCCTTCGCTCACGCCGAGCTCGACCGCGTAGCCGCCGACGGCGCCCGCGGCGCCCGTGACCGCCAGCGTCTGCCCTGGCTTGAGGCCGAGACGGTCCAGGGCCAGGCGCACCGTGAGCCCGTTCATCGGCAAGGTGGCGGCGGCCTCGAGGCTCGTGCCCTCGGGCACGCGTGCGACCGACGCCGACGGCACCACCACGAGCTCGGCCTGCGCGCCGCCGCCCGGCCGGCGCGGATTCACGATTGCCATCACGCGCTCGCCCTGGCGCCAGCGCGCGCCCTCGCCCACGGCGTCCACCACGCCGGCGAGCTCCATCCCGGGGACGTACGGCGGCTGCACGCCCATCTCGGCGAGCTGGGCGGTGCTCAGCTGCCGTCCGGAGCGAAAGCTGATGTCGGTCGGGTTGACCGTGGCCGCCGCGACGCGAATGCGCACTTCGCCGGGGCCCGGCTTCGGCTCCGGCAGATCCGACACCTCGAGAACTTCGGGGCCACCCAATCGCGAGAATGTGACTGCGCGCATGCCTGCCTCCGCCGTTATTCCATCGTCCGTACGTTCGGCGCCACCGCGACGTCCATCTCGGTCAGCTTGATCACTTCCTGCGGCGTGAACCCGGGCGCGACCGCGTCCACGACGAAGCGCGCGCCATCCCAGCGCAAGAGCGCCAGGTCGGTCACCACGTAGCTGACGCACCCCTTGCCAGTGAGAGGGTAGGTGCACTTCTTCCGCAGCTTGGGCCGGCCCTTGCTGTCGACGTGCTCCATCACGATGATCAGGTCGCCCTTGCCGGACAGGAGATCCATCGCGCCGCCGATACCGCCGCGCTTGGCATCCGCGGTGCTCCAGTTGGCGACGCTGGCCTCTTGATCTACCTCGTACGCGCCGAGGATGACGGTGTCGATGCGGCCGCCGCGCGCCATCTCGAACGAGCTGACGCTGTCGAAGAACGACGCGCCGGGCTTCAGCGCGACGAACTGACCGGCGGCGTTGTAGATGTCGGGATCGATCTCGTGCTCCTCGGTGACCATGCGGCCGTAGCCGAGCACACCATTCTCGGCGTGCAGGATCACGTCGCGCCCCTCGAGATAGTTCGACACCATCGTGGGAATCCCGACGCCGAGATTCACGTAGGTGCCTTCCTTGACGAGCTTCGCCGCGTTGCGCGCGATGCCCTCGCGGGTCAGCGCCGGCTTGCCGTCGTAGAGGCGCGGCTGGTCGGCGGGCCGCCGCTGGGGTCGCCGCCACGCCTTGCCGTCGACGACGTGCGTGGTCTTGACGACGCGCGACACGAAGATGCCGGGCAGATCGATCAGCTCGGGCGGGATCACCCCGGGCTCGACGATC
>DATEMW010000028.1:0-3418 GCA_035275385.1 Candidatus Methylomirabilota bacterium
CAGGTTCTCGCACTTGAAGAAGACGTGACAGCCGCTCGCCTCGTCGAACGCCGCCGACGAGATGACCGGCGTGCGGTCGACGCGACCGGCGACGCGCTGCGCGGCCGCGCGGACGTCGTCCAGGGTGAGGCGCGAGTCAGCCGACATGACCCGCCGATTATCACAGAGCGGGCAAGGTACCGGCAACCCTCGCGGTATACTCGCGCCATGCGCACGCCCACGATCGTGCTTCTCGCCGTCCTGGTGGCGGGCTGCTCGCTGGTCTCGATCGACCTCACGCCGCGGATCAAGCCCCTCGAGGAGCGGACCGTCGAAGGCCGCGGCAAGACGAAGATTCTCCTCACCGACGTCTCCGGGTTCCTGAGCGAGGAGGGCCAGACGCAGACCCTGGTCATCGGCGCGCCGGCGCCGCGCGTGGGGCTGCTGGTGCGCTTCCGCGAGGAGCTCAAGAAGGCCGCCGAGGATGAGGACATCAAGGCGCTCGTGGTCCGCATCAACAGCCCGGGCGGGACCGTGACGGCGTCGGACATCCTGTACAAGGAGCTGCAGCTTTACAAGCGGACCGCGAAAGTTCCCGTGATCGCCGTCATGATGGACGTCGCGGCCTCGGGCGGGTACTACCTCGCGCTGGCGGCCGACACGATCGTCGCCCACCCGACGACGGTGACCGGCTCGATCGGCGTCATCATGGTGACCGTGAACGCCGAGGGGCTCTTGCAGAAGATCGGCGTCACGGCCGGCGCGATCAAGTCGGGCGAGCTCAAGGACATGGGAAGCCCGTTCAGGGCGCTCACCGGCGAGGAGCGGCGAATTTTCCAGTCGGTGATCGACGGGCTCCAGGGCCAGTTCCTGGCGCGGGTCGTCGAGTCGCGCAAGCTCCCGATGGACAGCGCACGGCGCCTGGCCGACGGCCGCGTGTATACCGCGCAGCAGGCGCTCGACGCCAAGCTGATCGACCGGATCGGCTACATGGACGACGTGCTCGAGCTGGCGCGCAAGATGATCAAGGTCGACGAGGCCAAGGTGGTCGTCTATCACCGGCCGGCGGACTATCGCGCCACCTACTACGCGCGGTCCGAGGTGCCCTCCAGCAGCGTCGACGTGACCGTGTCGCGAATCGCCTCGATCATGGGAGCCGGGCCCGGATTCTTCTACCTCTGGTGGCCCTGAGTCTCGCGCCCGTCGTCTCGCGGCAGAAAGCCCCGGCAGACCAGCACCGGTAGCCGTGGGTATTTAGTAAAGCGCTCGTCGGTCCGGCTCAAGCCGCACAGCACGAAGCCGCTCCCTCGCGCCGAGGTGACGACGCGCGAATGCGCGCAGGCCGCGCAGAGCCCTGCCGTGTCCGAGGGAGGCGCGTCGCGGTCGGCATCCGTCACGATGGGGCGGCGACGAGATCGAGATAGTGCTTGACGATCCGGGCGGTCGCGCCCCAGATCGTGTCGCCCCGGTAGTCGAAGAAGTACACGGGACGCCGGACCCCGTCGCGCTCCCACTGCTCGACCCTGAGCCCGCCCGGCGCGACGAGCGCCGCGAACGGCACCTCGATCACGCGCTCGATCTCGGCGCCGTCCGGCCGCCAGACCACGGGCTCGCGGATCACCCCGATCCACGGCGTGATCACGAAGTTGGTCGCGAAGGTCTCGGTGTCGTCGAGCGCGCCCAGCGGCTCGACCGCCGCGCTCGGGAGGCCGATCTCTTCCTCGCACTCGCGGAGCGCCGCCGCCAGCAGCGAGGCGTCCTCGGGATCGACGGTCCCGCCGGGAAAGCCGATCTGCCCGCGATGGGTTCCGACGGTGTCGGTCCGCTTCGCGAACACGAGGTACGGCTCACCTCGCTCGACGAGCGGCACCAGCACCGCCGCGCGCACGAGCGGGCCCGGCGGCACGACTCGACGCTCGCGCGCCGCCAGCCGCCGGCGCGTGAGCTCCGTCAGCTCGTCGAGGGTCACGAGCTCGTACGGCGCACGCGCGGAGAGACACGCAACCAGGCCACGCATCCCGCGAACACGAGCGCCCCGCCGACGCCCAGCGCGACGTTGATCCGGAAGCCCTCGATCATGCCCAGCGATGCCGTGAGGATCGTGAACAGCGCGTTGTTGATCACGTGACAGACGACGGCGGGCAAGGCACTCCCGGTCAGCTCGGTGATCCAGCCGAGATAGAGCCCGAGGGCCAGCGCCAGGAGACCGTGGAGCCAGTCCATGTGGAAGAGACCGAAGCAGAGCGCCGTGATGGCGATGGCCGCCGCGCGCGGCAGCCGCTGAGCCAGACGCGTCTGCATGTAGCCGCGGAAGAACGTCTCCTCGGCGGTGCCCGCCACCAGGCCGACGACGAGCACGGCGAGCAAGAGGTCGGGGCCGACCGCCTCGGCGAGCGCCCGGCGAATCGTCACCATGCTGCCGTGCTGCGCCAGGCCCGCGAGCGTGACCAGCGAGTCGAGCGTCTGACCGAGCGCCAGCGTGCCGAGCGTCATCACCAGGAGCGCGCGGCCCGACTCGGTGCCGGGCAGCAGCCGTAAAGCCGTGGCCGTGCCGCCGCCGCTCGCGATCAGCGCTGTCAGGATGAACGCGGCCGACGACGCGATCGTCAGCGCCAGAAGACCCGGAAGGCCCTCGAAGGCGGCTCGTCCCGAGAGATCGGGATAGAGCTCCCGTACGATGGCCCCGGCCACGAGCGAGAACGCGACGATGGCGACGAACGCGGCGAGGCACGACAGGAAGACCGGCCAGAGCCGAGGACGATCGGTCAGCGTCCTGCCTGCGTCGGTCAGAGCCGCGGGCCCTCGACGTGCCACGAGGTGGCCCGCTGATAGGCGTGCCCCACGCGCAAGATCGTCGCCTCGTCGAACGCGCGGCCGACGATCTGCAGAGCGATCGGGCGCGCGTCCGACGAGAATCCGCACGGGACCGTCAGCGCGGGCAGCCCGAGCGTATTGAAGGGGCGCGTCAGCCTCGAGAAGCGTCCCATCCGCGCGACCACGTCATCGACGGAGCCCGCCTTTGCCGCTTCGAGCGAGGGCGCCGGGTCGGGAATCGCGGGCATGACCAGCGCGTCGACCTCCGCGAACACTTCGGCCACGAACTCGCGCGTGAGCCGTGAGCGAAGCCGCAGCGCCTGCAGGTAGTCGTGCGCCGAGATGTGGAAGCCGACCTCGAGCCGCGCCCGCACCGCGGGCTGAAGCTCGTGCGGCCGGTCTCGCGCCAGCCGCACATGCAACGCGGCGGACTCGGAGCGCGAGATCACGTTGCCGACGTCCGTGAGCGGCCGCGGGTCGGGGACGCGCACGGCCGACACGCTGACGCCGAGGCCGGCGAGCACGTCCGTCGCGGCACGCACCGCGGCGGCCACCTCGGTATCGACTCCGTCGAAGTAATAGTTCTCGGGAATGCCGAGGCGCAGCGCCGAGATGGAACCGTCCA
>DATEMW010000029.1:0-6653 GCA_035275385.1 Candidatus Methylomirabilota bacterium
GCGACGTCGCGCCCTGCGCGGACTGCTGCCACGAGCGCTCGCAGCGCGCTCGCGCCGCCGCGCGATGACGAGCCGCGGACCACGTCCAGACCGAAGCGCCGCGCGTAGTCGGCGACGAGCGCACCGTCGCGCGAGCGGCTCGCCAGCACGCTCACCGCCCGCGCGCCGTGGCTCCGGCGCAGCCGGGTATTGAGCCAGGGCACCATCAGGATTCGCCCGTGCCATACGCAATAGATCAGCGGGCGCGCCTCCCGCCACGCCGGCGTCAGGGCCTCGACGCCCTCGGCGCTCACGCGAAGCGTCGCGCCGAGGAGCCGCACGAGCGCCGCGGCAAGTGGCGGCGTGAGCGCGAGCACCGGGTTCATCGGCCGCTCCGCCGGCGCGCGATGCTCACGCCGCGCCCGCCTGGGTCAGGACGAAGCGCGCCGCGCGCGTGACCACGCCTGGCTCGCCGAGCTGGCCGGCCAGCTCGCTGAACGCCTGGCGCTGCGTCTCCCGAGCGCCGGGATCCGTGAGCAGCCTGAGCGCCTCGCGCGCCAGGTGCCTGTCGATCGTCGTCTGCCGATAGAGCTCGGGCACGACGGCGCGCCCGAGGATCAAGTTGGCGAGGCTCACCCACGGCACCCGGATCAGCAGGCGAACCATCAGCTCGCTCGCCAGCGACAGGCGGTAGCAGACGACCATCGGCGTGCCGAGCAGCGCCGCCTCGAGCGTGACGGTGCCGGAGGTCACGAGCGCCAGGTCGGCGGCGCGGATGACGTCGTGCGTCTGATTCGCGACGATCTCGACCGGTGGGCCTCCCGCCAGATGCTGAGCCACCAGCTCGCGCTCGATCGTCGGCGCCAGGCCGAGGACGAAGCGCGTTCCAGGAACGGCCCGCACGATCTCGGCGGTGGCCTCGCGCATCGCCGGCAGCAGGCGCACGATCTCCTGCCGTCGACTGCCCGGCAGCAGCGCGACCACGGGCGTGCCGTCGGCGAGCCCGAGCCGCCGGCGCGCTACCTCGCGGGTCGGCGCCGCCTGCAGCTGATCGAGCAGCGGATGGCCGACGAACTCCACCGGCACGCCGGCTCGGCGATACAACGGCGCCTCGAACGGAAACACCGCGAGCACGAGCGAGACGACCTGCCGGATCAGCTTCACGCGCCCGCCGCGCCACGCCCACACCTGGGGCGGAATGAAATACACGACCGGGACGCGGGCTCGGCGCGCCGCGCGCGCCAGACGCAGGTTGAACTCCGGGAAATCGATCAGCACGAGGACCGCCGGCCGATCGGGGCCTTCGAGGACCGCGCGGAGCTCGCGGTACGCGCGATAGAGACGGGGCACCTGGCCGAACGCCTCGCTGCCGCCGGTGACGGCCTTCGCGGTCACGTCGATGAGGACGTCCATACCTTCGGCGGCCATTCGGGCTCCGCCCATGCCGTAGAGACGGCAGCGCGGGTTCAGCTCGCGCAACGCGCGGCAGAGCGCCGCGCCGTGCAGGTCGCCGGAGGCTTCACCCGCGACGAGCATCACGGACGGCGAGGCCGGGGTCGTCACTCGACACCGACCAGCGCCAGGCCGGCCTGGTCCGCGATCCGCAGGCACTCCTGACGATCGACCACGAGCACGCGCTCGGCCTCGACCGCGAGGACCGCCGCCCCCCCGGCCGCCGCCGCCGCGATCGTCTCCGGGCCGACGCCCGGCGTGTCGAAGCGATAGTCGTGCTCACGGGCCGCGGCCTTCACGATCACGGCGCCGGGTCCCGCCTGCGCCACCCCGCGCCGGATCGTCTCGGTCGTCCCTTCGGTCGCCTCGACGGCGGTGACGGCGCCGTGCTTGATCACGATCGCCTGGCCGATGCCGGCATCCGCGACGAGGCGCGCGACGTCGAGACCGCGTCGCACGTCCGCCCACTCGGCGTCGGTCGGCGCGCGGCGGGACCAGCAGCCGCTCCGGCCGATCCAGTCGCCGAGGAAGGGCCGCTGGTCCAGAAGCTCGATCCCCATCTGGCCGAGCGTCGTCACCACGATCTGCATGATGTTGGTGTCGGTCATCGCGCCGGCCTCGGCCTTCATCGCAATGAGCTTGTCATCCAGACGGCGCTCGTCGAGCAGATCGGTCTTCCAGAACTTGCCGGAGAAGAGCACGGAGCCGACGCCCTCGGTCTGCAGCGCCGCCAGCACGACGCCGGCCTGGTCGATGCGGCTCGGGAACGTTCGGTCCGCGTGCTCGGCCACCCCGGGCGCGTCGCCGAAGGTGAACGCGACCACGCGCCACCCGCGGCGCCGTGCCTCGCCGGCCATGCGCGCCGGCAGGACGCCGGCGCCGCATATCAAGCCGAGTGCGCGCTCCACGGAGGGTTGGTCGAGTACGCCGCTTCGCAGCGGCCGTCCCGGATCATTCGCTCGATCTCGAGCGCCATCGCGAGCGAGCGCGTGTCCTCGGTCTCGGCCAGCACGATCTTCTCGCCGGCGCGCGACCGCCGAACGGCGCGGACCAGATGCAGCACCTCGAGCTTCAGCGGATTGTCCTTGTGAACCTGCACGTGCTCGACGAAGGACGCGCGGCGGTAGCGGATCGACTCCCGGTTGAGCGTGTATTCCTGCGCGGCGCGCCGGTGGATGCGGATGTCCTGCTCGGAGTAGTCCAGGACGACGTAGGCATCCGGCTGCGTGATCGCCAGCACGCGGATCTTCTCCTCGGTCGCGCGGCTGGCGGTGATGAGCGCGATCGTGCCGGACTCGAAGCCGATCTGGACGTTGGCGATATCCGTCGACGCCGAGTGCACCGAGGATCCCATCGCGGTGAGGCGCCGGGCCGGCGAGTCGACCAGGTTCAGCACGATGTCGAGGTCGTGGATCATGAGATCCATCACGACGCTGTCCTTCTGCACGCGCGGCGCGAAGGGCCCGAGCCGCCGGGACTCGATCAGGATCGGGCGCTCGACGATCTTCTTGAGCTCCTGCACGGCGCCGTTGAATCGCTCGACGTGGCCGACGTGCAGCACGGCGCCGCTCCGGCGGGCGATCGCGAAGAGCTCGCGCGCCTCCTCGAGCGTCGGCGTGATGGGCTTCTCGACCAGGACGCCGATTCCCGCCTCCAGGAGATCCGAGGCGACCTGGAAGTGCTGCTCCGTCGGCACCGCGACGCTCGCGAGATCCACCTTGCCGATCAGCTCGCGATGGTCGACGAACGTCCGCGTGTCGTAGTACGCCGCTACCTGCTTGGCGCGGTCCGGGTCGATGTCGACGGCGCCGACCAGATCGATGTCCCAGAGCTCGGCGTAGGCCAGCATGTGGTACTGGCCCATATGGCCGGCGCCGACGACGCCGGCGCGCAGTCTGCGCTCGTCCGTGGCTCGTACGGCCATCAGACCGTCTCGCTTTCGTCGGGCGCGGCGCCGTCGGGCGCCGCGGCCCCGGGTTGGGCCGCGCCGCAGATGCCCCGCCGCGAGCCCGCGATGAATTCGAGCAGATGCGCGACCGGCCCCTCGACGGGCAGCTCTGCCCGGATCCGCTCAACGGCCCGCGGCGTCGCCAGCCCGCTCCGGTAGAGCAGCCGAAACGCCTCTTGCAAGAGCCTGCGCTCGGCCGGCTTCATGCCGGCGCGCCTGAGCCCGACGACGTTGACGGCATGGGCGCCGGCCGGGTTTCCGTCGACGAGCATGTAGGGCGGAACATCGGCCGTCACCTTCGAGCAGCCGCCGATATAGGCATAGTCGCCAACGCGCGTGAACGGAACCATCCCGACCATCCCGCCGACCGTGGCGCGATGCCCGATGTGGCAGTGCCCCGTGAGCCCCGCGTAGTTGATGACGATCGCGCCGTCGTCGAGCCGGCAGTCGTGCGCGACGTGGCTCATCGCCATGATGAGGCACCCGGCGCCGATCTCGGTGAAGCTTCCCGCGTGGGTCGCGCGATGCACCGTCACATACTCGCGGATCGCGGTGTCGGCGCCCACCCTGACGCCCGACGGTGTTCCGTCCTTGAACTTCAGATCTTGCGGCACGCCGCCCAGGACGGTGCCGTGGCCGATCCGCGCGCGCTCGCCGATCTCGATCCGGCCTTCCAGCACGCAGTGATGGCCGATCTCGGCGTCGGCCGCGATCGTCACCTCGGGTCCGATCACCGAGAACGCGCCGATCCGAACACCCGCGGCGAGATTCGCCTTGGGATCGACGACCGCGGTCGGATGAATCGCGTCAGACTCGCTCATCCAGCGCTCCCGGTGCGTCGGGCTTCTTGGGCTCGATGCCGAGACGGCTCTCCAATTCCTCGAGGCGCCGCTCGGCGGCGCGAAGCCGGCGGGTCATGTCCGGCAAGTGCTTTTGCGCGGCGAACACACGCTTGGCCTGGAGGATCGGCACCGCCGGCGACCCCAGACGGCGCTCGCCCGCGGCCACGTCGTCCGCAACTCCGGCCTGAGCGCCGAGCACGGCACCGTCCCCGATCGTCAGGTGATCCGCGAATCCAACCTGGCCCGCGGCGATCACGCCGCGGCCGAGGCGGCACGAGCCCGAGATCCCGACCTGCGCCACGATGATCGAGTGCTCGCCGATCTCGACGTTGTGCCCGACCTGGACGAGGTTGTCGATCTTGGTCCCGCGGCGGATGATCGTGCGGCCGAGCATCGCCCGGTCGATGGTGGTGTTGGCGCCGATGTCCACGTCGTCCTCGATCACGACCGTGCCGACCTGAGGGATCTTTCGGTGGCCGCCGCTGTCGAACACGTAGCCGAATCCGTCGCCGCCGATGACCGCGCCTGGCTGCACCACCACCCGGCAGCCCAGACGCACGCCCTCGCAGAGGACGACGCGCGGGTGGAGCACAGAGTCCTCGCCCACCTCGACGCCTGGGCCCACGTAGACCAGCGGGTGGACGCGCACGCGCGGCCCGATCATGGCGCCGGCGCAGACCACGGCCATGGCGCCGATGGACGCGCTCGGGTCGACGCGCGCCTCGGGCGCCACGAGCGCCGAGCGGTCGATCCCCGACGGCGCCGTCTCGGCCGGATGAAACAACGTGAGCAGCGCGATCAGGGCCTGCTGCGGGGCGCTCGAGCGGAGCAGCGGCCCCGCCAGCCCGGACACCTGGTCGGATACGAGCAGCGCGCCGGCCCGGGAGGTCTCCGCGGCCGGCCGATAGCGCTGATCGATCAGGAAGGAGATCTGCTCGGGGCCGGCCGCGTCGAGGGACGCGACACCCGTGACTCGCCGCCCTGGATCGCCCTCGAGCTTGGCGCCGAGGGTCGCGGCGAGCTCACCGAGCGTGAACCCGGCGGGACTGCCCATCAGGGCGTCTTCTTCGCCGGTGCCGCCTGGTCGTATGCGCGAATGATCTCGTCCGTCAGGTCCGCGTCGGTCGAAGCGTACAGGACCGAGGCACCCCGCTTCTCCACGATCATGTAGTAGCCCTTCTCCTTGCCGACCCGCTCGATGACGCCCGACAGCTCCTGCAGCACGCGCTGCAGCAGCGCCTGCTCCTTCTTCTCGAGCTCCTTCTGGAAGTCGTCCATCATGCGCGCGGCGTCGCGGCGCTTGCGCTCGAACCCCTCCTGCTTCTCGCGCCGGGCGTCGGGCGTCATCAGGGGTCCCTTCTTCTCCAGCTCGTCCCTCATCTTCTCGAGCTCGACCCGCTTGCTGTCCATCTCCTTCTGCATGACGGCCTTCTCGCGCTCGAGCTGCTCGCGCGCGGCCACACCCGCCGAGGACCGAGCCAGAACCCGCTGGACGTCGATGTACGCGATGCGGACCGACGCCGCCGGCGCTGGCTGCTGCGCCACGCCCGAATCCGCGACGGCCAATACAACCCCCACCACCAGGATGAGAACGCTACGCCAGTGCTTCATTCTGACCCTCCTAAAACGGCGAGCCCACAGAGAAGTGGAACGCCCCCGGCCCCTCGCCCGGTCGAGGGGCGACGTTGAAACCATAGTCCACCCGGATGGGGCCGAACGGCGACTGCCATCGTATACCCCCACCCGGCCCATAACGCAGATCCGTCGGATCGAACTTGGTGTCGAAGCCGTAGACGTTCCCGATGTCGAAGAAGAAGGCGAGCCTCAAGCCAAAGGGCAGCGGGATGATGTATTCGACGTTCCCGAGGATCTCGGACGTTCCGCCCTCCTTGAAGCCGGCCGCGTCGACGGGCGAGATACTGCGGAATTTAAAGGCGCGGATCGTATTCGGGCCGCCGAGATAGAAGCGCTCGAACAGCGGCACCTCCACTCCGCCCCAGCCGGACAGGTAGCCTGCCTCGCCTCTGAGCGCCAGGATGTGGCCAAACCAGATCGGGCGGAAATAGGTCTGCAGGAAGGTCAGCTTGTAGAACTGCGAGTCCCCCCCGAGGCCGGCGAAATCGGCGGCCATCGTGGTCTGTGCGCCCTTGGTTGGCGCCGCAATCACGTCCCGGCTGTCGCGCGTCAGCGAGGCGCCGATCGCGGAGGTGATCGTGGTGCCTTTCTGGGCCACCACTTCCGGCGTGGCGAAATCGCTTAGGTCTTTGATGATGTCCTGGGAGAGCCGGTACCCGGTGTGCCAGCGCCAGTACTCGGCGAACGGGTGGCTCATCCGAAGATTCAGGCCCGTCGTGTCGTACGTGTAGTCCTGATAGTCGCGAATGCTCTTGTAGATGTCGAAGCCGCCCGAGAGGGGCCGGTCGAACAGCCAC
>DATEMW010000030.1:0-11846 GCA_035275385.1 Candidatus Methylomirabilota bacterium
TCATCAAGCCATCGAGCCCGAGCATGTGCTGTCGGCGCTCCTCGAACAGCGCGAGGGAGTCGTGGGTCCGGTGCTCGCCAAGCTCGGGGCGCGTCCCGACGCAATCCAGCGCGAGCTCGAAGCGGCGATCGGCAAGCTGCCGGGTGTGCGAGGCGGTAGCGGCCAGTATCTCGGCGAGCGCATGCAGAAGACCCTCGAGCGTGCGCAGCGAGAGGCCGAGCGGCTCAAGGACGAGTACGTCTCGACCGAGCACCTTCTGCTGGCGCTCGCACAGGACCGCGAGAGCGCCGCCGGCCGCAGCCTGGCCGAAGCCGGCGTCAACGCCGAGGGCATCTACAAGGCGCTCGTGGAGATTCGCGGCAATCAGCGCGTGACGGATCCGAACCCGGAAGAGAAGTACCAGGCGCTCCAGCGCTATTCGCGCGACCTCACCGACCTGGCCCGTCGCGGCAAGCTCGACCCGGTCATCGGCCGCGACGAAGAGATCCGCCGGGTCATCCAGGTGCTCTCGCGCCGTACCAAGAACAACCCCGTGCTCATCGGCGAGCCCGGCGTCGGCAAGACCGCGATCGTCGAAGGCCTGGCGCAGCGGATCGTCGCCGGCGACGTGCCGGAGGGGCTCAAGGGCAAGACCCTCGTGGCCCTCGATATCGGCTCGCTGGTGGCCGGCTCGAAGTACCGCGGCGAGTTCGAGGACCGCTTGAAGGCCGTCCTGAAGGAGATCACGGAGTCCGACGGCCGGATCATCTGCTTCATCGACGAGCTCCACACGCTCGTGGGCGCCGGCGCCGCCGAGGGCGCGGTGGACGCCGCCAACATGCTCAAGCCCGCGCTCGCGCGCGGCGAGCTGCGCTGCGTGGGCGCCACGACGCTCGACGAGTACCGCAAGCACATCGAGAAGGACGCGGCCCTCGAGCGGCGCTTCCAGCCGGTCATGGTCCGCGAGCCTTCGGTCGAGGACACGATCGCGATCCTGCGCGGGCTCAAGGACAAGTACGAAGTTCACCACAAGGTGAAGATCAAGGACGGCGCGCTGGTGGCGGCGGCCGTGCTGTCGCACCGCTACATCGGCGACCGGTTCCTTCCGGACAAGGCCATCGACCTCGTCGACGAGGCGGCGGCCCGCATCCGGATGCAGATCGACTCGATGCCGCAGGAGATCGACGAGATCGAGCGGCGGGTGATGCAGCTGCAGATCGAGCGCGTGTCGGTGGCGCGCGAAGAGGACGCGGTGTCCCGCGAGCGGCTGGCCAAGATCGACGCCGAGCTGGCGGAGCTGCGCGAAAAGGGCGACGGCCTCAAGGCGCGGTGGCAGGCGGAGAAGGCCGGCATCACGCAGATCGGCAAGATCAAGGAAGAGATCGAGTCCACCCGCCACGCGATGGCGGACGCCGAGCGTCGCGGCGATCTGAACAAGGCGGCCGAGCTGCGCTACGGCACCTTGATGACGCTCGAGAAGCAGCTGAAGGAGATGGACGCCAAGCTGGCCGACCAGCATACGCAGGGCCGCATGCTGCGCGAAGAGGTCGACGAGGAGGATATCGCCGCCACGGTCGCCAAGTGGACGGGCATTCCGGTCACCCGACTGCTCGAGGGCGAGATCCAGAAGCTCGTCAACATGGAAGAGCGGCTGGGCTTGCGCGTCATCGGTCAGGACGACGCCATTCGCGCCGTGGCCAACGCGGTCCGGCGCGCGCGGTCAGGGCTGGCCGATCCCAACCGGCCGATCGGCTCGTTCCTGTTCCTCGGCCCCACCGGCGTGGGCAAGACCGAGCTGGCCCGTGCGCTCGCCGAGTTCCTGTTCGACGACGAGCGCGCCATGATCCGGATCGACATGTCCGAGTACATGGAGAAACACACGGTAGCGCGGCTCATCGGCGCTCCGCCCGGCTACGTCGGCTACGACGAAGGCGGTCAGCTCACCGAGGCCGTGCGGCGCCGCCCGTACTCGGTGATCCTGTTCGACGAGATCGAGAAGGCGCATTCCGACGTCTTCAACGTCCTGCTGCAGCTGCTCGACGACGGGCGGCTGACGGACGGTCACGGCCGCACGGTGGACTTCCGCAACACGGTCGTGATCATGACGTCGAACCTCGGGAGCCACATCTTCCGTGAGTTCGAGAAGCCCGAGAAGGTGCGGCCGCTCCTCATGCAGGAGCTCCGCAACACGCTGCGGCCCGAGTTCTTGAACCGGATCGACGAGATCGTGATCTTCTCGCCGCTCGGGCGCGATCAGATCGCGAAGATCGTGGACATCCAGCTCGGCCATCTCCGGCGCCGGCTCGCGGCACGGCGGATCGAGCTCGAGGTCACCGACGCGGCCAGGAGCGTGCTGGGACGCGAAGGCTACGACCCGACCTTCGGGGCGCGGCCGCTCAAGCGCACGATCCAGCGGCTGGTGCAGGACCCGCTGTCGCTCAAGCTGCTGCAGCGGGAGGTGAACGACGGCGACACGATCACGGTGGACGCCGAGGGCGACAAGATCGTCTTCCAGCCAAAGGCCGCGGTCGCCGCGTGACGATTGGCCTGGGCGTCCGGCTCGCGCTGGGCGCCCAGGCTCGGCTCGTGTTTCTCGATTCGATCTGAATCCCGCCGCCGGCAGCCTGTATCCTAATCGCCGTGAGCTCGACCCGCCTGCACCCGGCGTGGATCGTGCTGGGTGCCGTGACGATCTGCATGCTCGCGGCCTCCGGCGTTCGATCAGCTTTCGGCGTCTACATCAAGCCCATGGAGACAGAGTTCGGCTGGGGCCGGGGCGCGCTCTCCGGCGCGGCGGCGATCTCCCTGCTGCTCCTGGGCGCAGTCGGTCCCGTGGTCGGCCGTCTCGCCGACCGCTGGGGGCCACGGCGCATCGTGATCGTGGCGCTCTTCCTGCTCGGCGTCGGCTCGATCGGCGCCGCGTACGTGCAAAGCCTCTGGCACGTGTACATCACGGTGGGATTGCTGATGGCGCTCGGCGCCGGCGGCGCCTCGATGACGACCGGGTCGACCGTGGCCGCGCGCTGGTTCGAGACACGACGCGGGATGGCGATCGGCATCTCTGCCGGCGGAATGTCGGCGGGGCAGCTCGTCGTCATCCCTCTGGCGGCCGCGCTCACGCTCTGGTTCGGCTGGCGCACGAGCTATTTCTGGCTCGGCATCGCGCTGCTCGCCGTGGTGCTCCCGATCGCACTGTTCTTCGTTCGCGACGATCCGGCCGAGCGCGGTCTGCGACCCTACGGGGCGACGGGAACCGCCGCCGCGGCGGCGCAGGCAGCCGCGGTCGAGAAGGCCCTGCGCGTGCGCTTCCAGGACGCGATGCACGTGCCGCAGTTCTGGCTCTTGATGGCGACGTTCTTCGTGTGCGGTTACACCTCGAACGGCATGGTGCTCACGCACTTCATGCCGCACGCCCTCGAGCACAACTTCAGCGAGTTTCAGGCGTCGACAGCGCTCGGCGTGATGGGCGCGATGAACGTGGTGGGCACGATCTCGTCGGGCTGGATCTGCGACCGGTTTGGCCGGCGCGGACCGCTGGCCTTCTACTACTTCTTCCGGGGCGTATCGCTCTTGTTCTTGCTCTACGTCTGGAACGCGCCGTCGCTGCACCTCTGGGCCGCGATCTTCGGGCTGAACTACATCTCGACGGTGCCGCCCACGACGACCCTGACCGCGAACATCTTCGGACGCTATTCCGTCGGCGAGCTCTCGGGCTGGATCTTCTTCTCGCACCAGGTGGGCTCAGCACTCGGCGCGGCGCTGGCCGGCTGGATCTACGAGTGGACCGGCGGCTACGAGATTGCGTTCGTGTCCGCAGCGATCATGGGCTTCATCGCCGCGGGTCTGGCCCTGGCGATTCGCGAAGAGCCCGTCACCTCGCGGCGGACGCCGAGCCCAGCCCCCGCAACCACCTGATCGCCGACGCATCCCTGCGTCGGTAACCGCTGGCGGGCGAGAACCTACCGCCCGATTGAATGAGCTCCTCGGCGCGGATCCGCACCCGCCCAGCGCGTGCCCTCCGGGCCCATCTTGACGCCGCAAACCGCGCCCGCGCGCCACTCCCACTCCGGCCACTCGCCGACGGTGTGACCCATGGCGGCCAGCGCGTCGAGCGTCTCGCGCGGGATCCGCCGCTCCGCCTCGAGCTTGCCCGGCGAGACGGCGTGCGGCCAGAACGAATCGGGATGGCTCCGGCTCGCGACGCGCGGCGCCTCGATGGCGGCCTGCATGTCCATGCCGAACACCGTGGTGTTGAGGAACACCTGCAGCATGGCCTGCTGCTGGACGTCGCCGCCGGGCGTGCCGAACGGCATCAGCAGCCGGCCGTCGGTGAACGCCATCGCCGGCGCAGGCGTGAGGCGCGGGCGCTTGCCCGGCGCCACCACGCTCGGGTGCTCGGGGTCGAGCCAGCCCTGCGAGCCGCGCGGCGAGACGACGCATCCGACACCCGCAACCACCGGAGAGTCGACGTTCGGATCGCTCGGCGTGGCGGAGAAGCCGTTGCCGGCCTCGTCGATGACGGCGACGTAGCTCGTGTCGAGCGCGTCGGTCTCCTGCCCGGGAAGCGGATGCGAGCCTCCCGCGAGCGGCAGCGCGGCCTCGGCGCGTCTCACGCCGGCGAGCCGATCGGGATCGCCCGCGGGCGGCATCTGCGGCCACGCGCGCTCCTTGACGAGCTCGCGGCGAAGGGCCGCGTACGCCTTCGACAGCAGCGCGTCGGCCGGCACCTTCACGAAGTGCGGATCGCCGTAGTACGCATCGCGGTCGGCGAACGCGAGCTTGATCGTCTCGACGATCCGGTGCAGGTACGCCGCCGTGTTGTGGCCGAGCGCCTTCAGGTCGACGCCGTCCAGCATGTTCAGCATCTGCAAGAACGACGGCCCCTGGCACCAGAAGCCGCATGCCGCGACCTCGTAGCGGCCGAACGCGGTCCGGAGCGCCGGCTCGACCTCGACGCTGAACTCGGCCAGATCGGCGGCCGCAAGCGGCCCGCCCTCGGCGCGGTGGAACTCGGCGATGCGCTTGGCGGTCTCGCCGCGATAGAACTCGTCGCGCGCCGCCCGGATTCCCGCTTCGCGGCTACCGCCGGTCGTGGCCTCGGCGCGCGCCATGCGCCGCAGCGTCTCGCCCAGCTCGCGCTGCACGAGCACCTCGCCGATCCGAAGGGCGCGGTTGTCGCGCAGGTAGAGCGACGACGACGTGGGCCAGCGCCGATACTTGTCGACGTTCGCCCCCATCTGGTACGCCGTGAACTGCGAGATCGCGAACCCCCGCTCCGCGTGCTCGGTCGCCGCCAGCGCGACATCGGCGAACGACATGGTTCCCCACCGCGCGAGCGCCGTGCACCAGGCGTCCGGCGCCGCCGGAACGACGGTGCGCGGCAAACCCGGCGGGATCTGGTTGCCGTGACGCTCACGGAAATACGCGGCGCTCGTCGCGCGCGGATACGGACCTACACCGGAGACCTGCCAGGTCTCGCCGGTGCGCGCGATGTGCACCAGGATCGGCGCGACGCCGGCGACGCTGACCATGTCGCAGTGGACGACGCCAAGCGTCATCCCCGCGGCGACGCCGGCGTCGATCGCGTTGCCGCCAGCGGCGAGCACGCGCGCGCCGGCCTCCGAGGCGAGATAGTGGCCGGCGGCCACTGCCCACCTGGTGCCGATGACCTGGGCCGTCGAGGTCGGATTGTGAGCGGGCGCTTTCGTCTGGGAGCTCGCGGAGTCAAGGCTCATAGTGGGGCCAATCATACTCGCCGGGGGAACGGCAGCCAAGAGGGCCCGCGTGCTACGCTTGGGAACGATGAATCCGCCCCTGATCGCGGTCTCGACGTCCGTTACCGTCGACAAATATCCGGAACGCGCGTACGTCAACGCCGCGTATCTGAACGCCGTCCAGCAAGCCGGCGGCGTGCCGGTTCCACTGCCGCCTCAGCTCGAGCCGGGCGCGCGCGCCGAGATCCTCAAGCACGTGAGCGGCGTGCTGCTCACCGGCGGCGGCGACGTCGATCCGGCGCGGTTCGGCGAGGCCGCGCATCCGACCACGTGTGAAGTCTCGGGCGCCCGCGATGCGCTGGAGATCGATCTGACGCAGTGGGCGCTCGCCCGCCGTGCTCCCCTGCTCGCGGTGTGCCGCGGGTTGCAAGTTCTGAACGTCGCGCTCGGCGGCAGCCTCTATCAGGACATTCCGAGCGAGCCGGGCTCGCCGCTCGATCACAGCCAGACCGGCCTTCAGGGCAAGGCGCGGAACGTCACCGCGCACCAGGTGAAGGTGCGCGAGGGATCACGGCTCGCCGCGATCGTGGGGGCGCTCGAGGTCGACGTGAACAGCTTCCACCACCAGGCGATCAAGCAGCTCGGCCGCGGGCTCGCCGAGGTGGCGTGGGCGCCGGACTCGATCATCGAGGGCGTGGAGCTGACCGACCCCGCGCAGTTCGTGGTCGGCGTTCAGTGGCATCCGGAAGAGCTGGTCGCTCAGGATCGCGCGGCCTTCAACTTGTTCGCCGCCCTCGTCGACCGCGCGCGAGAGCTCGCCTAGCTACTCCGCAATCCAGACTGCTCAAAAAAGTCGAGAGGCGAGGCGGCGCCCGAAGGCTGCGCGCGTGCTAACGGACCAGGAGCCAGCGCGATGGCGCGTCGCGCACGGCCGTCTCGAGCACGCGCCCTTCCCTCACGAGCTTCTTCAGGTGCGACTCGACGGACTGCGCCGCCACCGGATGCAGCGCGGGCACCACGTCGGCGTAGATCTTCGCGACCATCTCCGGAATCGTCGCCAGCCCGTCGCCCAGTGCTCCGAGGATCTGCCGCTCCCGCATCAGGCGATGCTCGATGTACTCCGCGATCCGGCCGGGACCATCCTCGATGACGGGCCCGTGCGCCGGGTAGATCCGGCGTACGTCCAGCCCCTGCAGGCGCTTGAGCGAATTCATGTAGTCGAGCAGGTCGCCGTCGCCGGCCGGGATGACCGTCGTCGAGCCGGCGAGCACGACGTCACCGGTGAACAGCGCCTTTTCCTCAACGAAGTAGTAGCAGAGGTGGTCCGAGGCGTGACCCGGCGTGTGCACCGCGATCAAGGTCGCGCCGTCGGTTTCGATCTTCTGCCCGTCGCGGAGATCGTGAACCGACTCGGGCAGCCCGGTATCGCGAAAGATCATCTTCGAGACGTGGATGCCCCGAAAGCGCGCGCGGAGCTGCGAGACGCCGCCGAGATGGTCGGCGTGGCGATGTGTGAGGATCACCCGCGAGGGCTGCGCCCAGCCGCGCTCGGCGAGATAGCGCGAGAGCAGCGGCGGGTACTCCGCGACGCCGGCGCCGGTATCGATGAGGACCGGATCGCGGCGGCCGACGAGATAGGTATTGGTGCCCGGCCCGGTCATCATGCCCGGATTCAGCCCGAGCACACGGCCGACCAGGTCGCTCGGTGTCGCGGTCGTCGGAAACGCGCGGTCGATCCAGCTCACGCCACGCAGTCTCTCATACGCCGAGGTATCGGTGCTGAATGTCCGCGCGGAGCCGGAGCTCGGCGGAGGTGCCGCGCCAGACGATGCGCCCCTTCTCGAGGATGTAGTGCGCATCCGCGATGCGCGTGAGCGTCGTCACGTCCTTGTCGATCAGTAAGATCGATTGGCCCCGCCCCTTGAGCCGCTCGACGCAGCGCCAGATCTCGGCGCGTACGAGCGGTGCCAGCCCTTCGGTCGCCTCGTCCAGGATGAGCAGCCGCGGATTCGTCATCAGCGCGCGGCCGATCGCGAGCATCTGCTGCTCGCCGCCGGAGAGCGCGCCGCCGAGGCTTCGCGCGCGCGCCGCGAGCTGAGGAAACAGCTCGAACACCGTGTCCACCCGCCAGGGCGTCGCGCTCGCGCTGCGATCGGCCGCGGTCGCCACGAGATTTTCGCGGACCGTCAGGTTCGGGAACACCTGGCGCCCCTCGGGGACCAGTCCAACGCCGGCCTGAGCCACCCGATACGACGGCAATCCGTGAATCGGCCGCCCGTCGAAGCTGATCGCGCCACCCCGAGGCGGGGTGATGCCCATGATCGAGCGGACCGTCGTCGTCTTGCCCATGCCGTTGCGGCCGAGCAACGTGACGACCTGTCCTGCGCCGACCTCGAGGCTGACGCCGAACAGGACCTGGCTCACGCCGTACGACGTCTCGATGGAATCGACAACGAGCATCAGACCTGGTCCTCGCCCAGATAGGCTCGGCGCACCTCGTCGTTGCCGCGAATTTCAGGCGGCGTCCCGGTTGCGATGATCCGGCCGTAGACCATGACCGAGATCCGGTCGGCGAGGGTGAACACGGCGTCCATGTCGTGCTCGACGAGCACGATCGTGATCCGGCGCTTGAGCGTCGAGAGAAACCGGACCATGCGCTGCGACTCGTCGAGCCCCATGCCGGCCACGGGCTCGTCGAGCAAGAGCAGGCCCGGCTCGGTCGCCAGCGCCATCGCGATCTCGAGCTGGCGTTGCTCGCCGTGGGCGAGGTTGGCCGCGCGCACCTCCGCGCGCGCCTCGAGCCCCACCGACTGGAGGGCTGCACGCGCCGGGTCGCGCAAGGTCGCATCGGCGCGCGCGGGGCGCCAGAACCGAAAGCTGCTGCCGCGGTGCGCCTGGACCGCGAGCGCGACGTTGTCGAGCGCGGAGAAGTCGCGGAAGACGCTGGTGACCTGAAACGAGCGCGCCAGACCGTGACGCGCGCGGTGCGGCGCATCGAGCCGCGTGACGTCCTGATCGCCGAAGCGGATCGCTCCAGCGTCGGGCCGCAAGTCTCCGGCGAGCTGACCGATCAACGTGGTCTTGCCGGCGCCGTTGGGGCCGATGATCGCGTGGGTCTCGCCACGCGCGACGTCGAGGTCGATCCGGTCGCTCGCCAGCAGGCCGCCGAAGCGCTTGGTGAGGCCGCGGATCGACAGCAGCGTCTCAGCCATCGCGCGTCTCGCCGACCAG
This sequence comes from Candidatus Methylomirabilota bacterium, assembly GCA_035275385.1. Lineage (GTDB taxonomy): Bacteria > Methylomirabilota > Methylomirabilia > Rokubacteriales > CSP1-6 > AR31. Next base: position 8,925 of record DATEMW010000030.1, read on the forward strand.
GAGCCCGAAGAGACCGCGCTTGGCGAACAGCACGACCAGCACCAGGATCGGTCCGAGAATGATCTGCCAGTGCGCGGTCAGCGCGGAGAGCACGTCCTCGAGCAGGAGCAGCGCGACGGCGCCGATCACCGGCCCGAACAGTGTGCCCATGCCGCCGAGGATCACCATGAACATGATCTCGCCCGACCGGGTCCAGTGCATGAAGTCGGGCGTGAGGTACTCGGTCTGGTTGGCGAGCAGCGCGCCGGCCAGTCCACCGCCGCCCCCGGCGATCACGAACGCCGTGAGCTTGTAGGGCAGCGGCGAAAAGCCAATCGCCCGCGCACGCGCCTCGTTCGACTTCGCCGCGCGCACCGCCATTCCGAAACGGGATTCGACCAGGCGGCTGCCGAGCGCCAGGAAGAGCACGAGAATCGCCAGCACGACGTAGTAGAAGACCGTCGGCTCGCGCAGGTCGACGATCCCGCCGAACCGGCTGCGGGCGGCGAGCCGCATGCCGTTGTCGCCGCCGTAGGTCTCGAGGCTGATGCCCAGATAGTAGAGCATCTGAGCGAACGCGAGCGTGATCATGATGAACGACACGCCGCTGGTGCGAAGCGAGATCGCGCCGATGACCAGTGCGATCAGGGCCGAGGCCGCGATCGCGAGCCCCCACTGCAGCCACCCGTTCTGGATGCCGTGATACGCGGGGATCCCGACCGCGTACGCGCCGATGCCGAGATAGGCGGCGTGGCCGAAGCTCACCATGCCGCCGTAGCCGAGGATCAGGTCGAGGCTGACGGCGGCGATCGCGAAGATCATCATGCGACGGAACAGATCGAGGTAGAACGGCTGATTGGTGAGCGCCGCAATCGGCGGGACGAGCGCCAGCGCGACGCAGCCGGCGGCGAGCACGAGCGTGCGGCGCGAGAGCGCCATCAGGAGCGGCTCCGCGCCGGAAACAAGCCCTCGGGGCGGAAGAACAGCACCGCCGCCATCAAGAGGTAGATCGACATCGACGCCAGCGCCGGCCCGGCCTTGTCGGCTGCGGGTGGCGAGATCATCGTGGCCAGCATCGGCTTGAGGAACGCCCGGCCGAGCGTGTCCGCCATCCCGACCACGAGCGCGCCCACGATCGCGCCGCGTATCGAGCCGATCCCGCCGATCACGATCACGACGAAGACCTGGATGAGGATCGACTCGCCCATGCCGGGCTGCACCGAATAGAGCGGGCCGGCCATCGCGCCCGCGAGCCCCGCCAGCGCGGCACCGAGGCCGAAGACCAGCGTGTAGAGAAGCCGGATGTCCACGCCGAGCGCCGCGATCATCGTGCGGTTGCTCGCGCCCGCGCGAATGCGCATGCCCAGCCGCGTGTGCGTCACCAGCGCCCAGAGCAGCACGGCCACGGCGGCGCCGACCAGGATGATGACGGCGCGGTACGTCGGGTACGGCAAGCCGGGCAGCACGCGGAAGTGGCCGCTGAGGAACGGGGGAACGCTGGTGAAGATCGCCGCGCGCCCCCAGACGATCGCGATCAGCTCGTTGAAGAACAGGATGAGCCCGAAGGTCGCCAGGACCTGGTCGAGGTGATCCCGCTCGTACAAGGTCCTGAGCGCGATCACTTCGACGACGACGCCGACCAGGAGCGTAGCCGGCAGCGCCAGCGCAACGCCCAGCACGAACGATCCGGTGCGCTCGGCGAAGGCGGTCGCCAGATACGCGCCGACCATGTAGAGCGAGCCGTGCGCGAGGTTGACCAGGTTCATGATGCCGAAGATCAGCGTGAGTCCGGCGGCCATGAGAAAGAGCATCACGCCGTATTGCAGGCCGTTGAGCGTCTGCTCGAGCACGAGGGCGAGCATCAGCGGCATCGGCGTCCCCGTGGAAAGAAAAGGGGCGCGGCCTGGCCGCGCCCCTGCTTCGACGCCACGCGCGGCGTCCCTACCACTTCATCGAGCACTCGCCGGCGTACGAATCCTTGTGGGCTTCGAAGACCGTCCGCTGGATCTGCATCACAAGCTCACCCGACGGATCCTGCACGGCCTTCAAGAGGTAGAAGTTCTCGATGGGGAAGTGGTTCACGTTGTACTTGTAGGGGCCGCGGGTCGACTTGTAGTCGGCCTTGCGCATCGCCGCGATCATCCCTGACTTGTTCGACAGATCGCCCTTCACCGCGCGGATGGCGGAATCGATCAGCATGATGCCGTCGTAGCTCTGCGCGCCGTAGAACGACGGCCACTTGCCGAACTTCTTGCGGTAGTCCCCGACGTACTTCTGGTTCGCCTCGTTCTTGAGATCAGGGCTCCAGTAGCGCGTCTCGAACTGGCCGAGCGCTGCTTCCTTCACGGCCGGCAGTGAGATCTCGTCGACGGTGTAGACCGAGTAGAGCGGGATCTGGCCGCGCAGACCGGCTTGCGCGTATTGCTTGAGAAACTGGATGCCCATGCCGCCGGGATAGAACACGAACACCGCCTTCGGATTGGCGGCGCGGAGCTGGCTGATCTCGGCCTGATAGTCCTGCTGGCCGAGCTGCGTATAGACCTCGCCGACGATCTTGTTCTTGAAGTAGCGCTTGAACCCCTGAACCATGTCCTTGCCGGCGGCGTAGTTCGGGGCCATCGCGTAGACGTCGGTGATGTTCTGGTCCTGCATGTACTTGCCCATCGCCTCGGGCGTCTGATCGTTCTGCCACGACGTCGTGAAGAAGAGCTCGTGGCACATCTTGCCGGCGAGCTCGTGCGGGCCGGCGTTGGTGCCGATCATAAACGTGCCGGCGCCGGTCACGGTCGGCGCGACCGCCAGCATCACGTTCGACCAGATCACGCCGGAGACGAAGTTGACCTTGTGCTTCTTGAGCATCTCGTCGGCGAGCTGCTTGCCGACGTCGGGCTTGACCTGGTCGTCGCCGTAGATCACCTCGACGTCGAGGCCGCCGACCTTGCG
>DATEMW010000031.1:0-7878 GCA_035275385.1 Candidatus Methylomirabilota bacterium
CATGGTGCGGACGAACCACGTGTCGAGGGCGTGCTGCGCCTCCGCCTTCGTCGACGGGTTGCCGGCCAGCCGCTGCACCCAGAGCTCGCCGTGGCGGATGTGCATCTTCTCTTCCTTGAAGATCCCCTCGACCGCCCGCACCCAGGGGCCATACGAGCAGTGGCGCACGTCCTCGAGCTGATGGCCGGCGCCGCGGTCCATGCAGAAGTTGAAGAAGATGAAGTCCTGCCAGGTGTCGATCGGGTAATAGAAGATGTTGACGCGCTTGTCGGCGGTGATCCGCTGGGTGCCGATGTCCGCCGCCGCATCGATGCGCATGGTGAAGGTCTCGTCGTGCCGGCGCACGTGGCTCTCCACGTCGAAGCCGAGATCGGCCAGCAAGCCGTACATCACCGCGGCGTGCCGCAGCTCGTCCTTCACGATCTGCGCGACCACGTGCTTTTCTTCGACGGTCGGCGCCTTGGCGATCCACGGCACGTACCCGTAGCCCCCGGCGAGCTCGGAGTCGGCCTGCATGGTCATGAGATGGACGAGGTTGTCGCGATACTCCGGCGTCATCTCGTCCGCGGACTCGAGCCGAACACCGCGCTCGATCTTGCTCATCATCTCCCGCTGCTCGCTCATGGCAGGCGCCTCCTCGCTTCCAGCATACCCCGACCGCTCAGGCTTTCTCGACCACGCGCACCGCCTTGCCCTCGGAGCGCGGTACCGTGCGCGGGGCCACCAGCGTCAGCGCCACGCTGAGGCCGATCGCGCTCGACAGCCGCGCGGCCACCCGCCGCTGGAGCTCGACCAGGATCGGATGGGCGGGATCGAACCCGTCGCAGCGCGCGACCACGGCCGGCGACGGTTCCACCTGCACCTCGAGCCGCGCGAGCGTGCTCGACCGGTCGACGATGAGCTGGTAATGCGGCACGAGCTCTTCGACGCCGAGCAGCGTGGCCTCGACTTCCGATGGATAAAGATTCACGCCCTTGACGATCAGCATGTCGTCCGAGCGGCCCTTGATCCGCGCCATCCGCGCGGACGTGCGGCCGCAGCGGCACGGCTCGAGATTCAAGCTCGTGATGTCGCCGGTGCGGTAGCGCACGAGCGGCATCGCGCGCTTGGTCAAGGTGGTGAAGACGAGCTCGCCTTCCCGGCCGGGCGGCAGCGCCTCTCCCGACGCGGGATCGATGATCTCCGGCAGGAAATGATCGTCGGCGATGTGCAGGCCGTCGCGCGCCTCGCATTCGCCGGCGACGCCGGGGCCGATGATCTCGGAGAGCCCGTACACGTCGAACGCGGTCAGATCGAATGCCCGCTCGAGTGCCAGGCGGATCGCGTCGGTCCACGGCTCGGCGCCGAACACGCCGACGCGCAGGCCGAGCTCGCGCGGTTTGCCCCCTTGTTCGGCCATGGTCTCGGCCAGATGGAGCGCGAAGGACGGCGTCGCCGCGAGCACGTCCGGCCGGAAATCCTGCAGCAGCAGATGATGCCGCGCGCTGTTGCCCGAAGACACCGGCACGACGGTCATGCCGAGCCGCTCGGCCCCGTCGTGGAAGCCGAGGCCGCCCGTGAACAGCCCGTAGCCGAAGGCCACGTGCAGCAAGTCGCCGCGGCGCGCGCCGGCGGCCGTGAGCGCGCGCGCCATGACCTCGCGCCAGACGTCGAGATCCTCGGCCGTGTACGGCGCGACGGTGGGCTTGCCCTTGGTGCCCGAGGACGCGTGAATGCGCGCGACCTGGCGGCGGTCCACTGCCAGGAGACCGAATGGGTACTGATCGCGGAGATCGCTCTTGCGAACGAACGGCAGCCGCGGGAGGTCGTCGAGCGAGCCGATTGTCACGCCGCCGATCCGCGCGCGATGAAACGCTACGCGCTCGACCGCCCAGCGGATCGTGTCGCGCAGCCGCTCGAGCTGCAGGCGCTCGCGAGCCGGGCGCTCCAGGCGTTCGGCCTGGGGATTCCAGATCACCGCGATCGCTCCTCGAAGGCTCGCGCGCCGGGCTCGCGCGTCATGCCGTCGCGAGCGCCGCGCTCAGCGCGCGGGCCGGGCCGCGGGGCGTTTGGGCGGCTCGGGGTACTGCTGGTCGACGATCCGATGATTCCTGAGACCGAGCGCTTCGCGCTGGATGAGCAACGCCGTCCGGGCGTGGACGGCGCGCAGCCGCGCGCTCTCGTAGTCGGCGAGCAGGCCCGCCTGCTCCTCGACACTGGTGGCGAGGTCGAGCTGGCGGCCGAGCTCCGTCGCGTGCGCGAGCGCCGCCTCGAGCCGCTCACCGGCGCGGCCGAGAGCCGCGGCCTTCTCCTGAGCGAGCTCGGCGTTGATCCGCCGGTGCGATTCCTCCCGTCGGCTCACCGGCAACGCGCGACCGCGTCGGAGTAGACGGCCATCGTGCGGTCGATCTGGAGGCGGACGTCGAACAGGCGTTCGGCGTGTTCGCGCGCGCGGCGGGCCATCGCCCGGCGGCGCTCGGGATCCAGGAGCAGCCCGATCACGGCCTCGGCCAGCGCGGTCGGCTCGCCCTTCGTGAGCACGCCCGTGTCGCCGTCGCGGACGACCTCGTCGCACCCAGGCGCGTCGACGGCCACCGCGGGAAGGCCGCAGGCCGCGGCCTCGGCGAGCACGAGTCCCTGCGTCTCGGTCTCGGACGCGAACAGAAAGACGTCCGCGGCCTGGTAGCACTCGGCCAGCGCGTCGTGGGGCCGCACGCCGATGAACTGGATGCGCGGAGCCACGGGCAGGCCGCTCGCCAGGCGCCGGAGCCGCTCCGACTCGGTGCCGTGGCCGACCAGCACGAGTCGGGCCGCCGGCACCGTCGAGGCGACCCGCTCGAACGCGACGAGGACGCGATCGACGCTCTTCTCGCGGTCGAGCCGGCCGACGTAGAGCACGAGCGGCTCGTCCGCGCCGACGCCGAGACTCCGCCGCGCGGCGGCGCGGTCACCCGGCCGGAAGCGCTCGAGGTCGACGCCCGTCGGCACGACCGCGATCGGCCCGCGGACGCCGCGCGCGTGGAGCTCGTCGCGGATCACCGCGGAGGGCGCCAGCACCGCGTCGGCCTGCGCCGCGAAGCCGGCGGACAGCCGCAGCGCCGCGGCCTGCACGAGGCCGAGCGGCAGCGGAACGTAGTGGGCGTACTTCTCGTAGCGCGTGTGATAGGTGAAGACGAGCGGCCGCCCGGTGCGCCGCGCCAGGCGCCGCGCCGCCGGACCGAGCAGGAACGGATGGTGGGCGTGGATCACGTCGAAGTCGAGTGCCTGCACCAGCCGGTCGATGCGGCGCGAGTACGGCACCGCGAGCGCGAACTCCGGGTACGTCGTGACCGGAATGGAGGGGTAGCGCACGACCCGGGCCGAGGCCTCGTCGCCGCCGTTCAACCGCGGGCCGAAGACCCACGCCTCGTGGCCGGCCGCCTCGAGGCCTCGGCGGAGCGTCTCGACCGAGATCGTGACGCCGCCGCAGAACGGTAAATAGTTGTTGGTGAAGAGCGCGATCCGCACGAGCAGAAGTCCGTCAGGCCTTGTTGAACTTCTCGAAGTCCTCCGGCTTGATGTTCTGCAGCCACTCGCGGAGCTGGTCGGGATCGTCCGGCTTCACGGGCTCCGCCTCCTTGGTGACCTCGAGGCTCTTCGCCTTGCGGACCACTTCCTCGTCGACGTAGATGGGGGCCGCCACGCGGAGGGCGAGCGCGATGGCGTCCGAGGGCCGCGAATCGACGGTGTACTCGGTCTCGCCGAGCTGCAGGTGCAGCACCGCGAAGAACGTATTCTCCTTGAGGTCGGTCACGACGACTTTCAACACCTTGGCCTCGAGCGTCTCGAGGATGTTCTTGATCAGGTCGTGCGTCATCGGCCGTGCCGGCGCGACCTTCTCGAGCTCGAGCGCGATCGCGTTGGCCTCGAAGATGCCGACCCAGATCTGGAGCGAGCGCTTGTCCTCTTCGTCGCGGAGGATGATGATCGGCATGTTCGAGACGGCGTCGAGGGCCAGTCCGCGGACCTTCATTTCGACAAACATGCGGTCTCCTCCGGTTGGGAAGCGAGTGTCCCCCGCAGACTGTGCGGAAGCACCTGATCGATGTAGACCTGTGTCAGGTCACCGACGGACGCGCCTCCCTGCCCGTCGAAGTTGACGACGCGATTGCAGCGGGTGCGGCCCGACAGCTCTCCCGCGTTCTTTTTCGATCTCCCGTCGATCAGCACTTCCATCGTCCGGCCGGCGAGCCGGCGGCTCCGCTCGGCGCCCACGCGCGTGGCGGCCTCGAGGAGCCGTGCGTTGCGGCTGGCCTTCACGTCGTCGGCGATCTGGTCCGGCATCGTCGCCGCGGGCGTGCCCGGTCGGCGCGAGTAGCGGAACACGAAGACGTTGTCGTAGCCGACGGTGTCGACCATCTCGAGCGTCTGCTCGAAGTCCGCCTCGGTCTCGCCCGGGAACCCCACGATCAGGTCGGTGGAGAACGCCATCTCGGGCACGGCGTCGCGGATCTCGGCCACGAGCTCGAGGTAGCGCTCGCGCGTGTAGCCGCGGTTCATGCGCTCGAGCACGCGGTTCGAGCCCGACTGCAGCGGCAGGTGGAAGTACTCGCACACCTTGGGGACGTCGCGCATCGCGCGGATGAGCTTGGGCGTCAAGTTGTAGGGATTCGAGGTCGTGAACCGGATGCGGGCGATGTCCTCGACCTCGGCGACGCGCTCGAACAGCTCGCCGAGATCGGTCGCCGGCGTCAGGTCGCGGCCGTAGGCGTTGACCGTCTGACCGAGCAGGGTGACCTCGCGGCAGCCCTCGGCGGCGAGCCGGCGCACCTCGTCGACGATGACCTCGGGCGGATGGCTGCGCTCGCGGCCGCGCGTCTGCGGCACGACGCAGAAGGTGCAGTGCTTCTCGCAGCCCTCCATCACGGTCACGAACTCGCGAAGCCGGCCGGCGGCCGGCGGGCGCGCTGTGATCTTGACGAGCGGGCCCTCACCGGTCTCGAGCACGGGCCGGCGTTCCCGGCGAACGCGATCGACCAGCTCGTTGACGCGGGCGATGGCGGGCGAGCCGAACACCAGGTCGACCGACGGCGCGCGCCGCTGGATGGCGCTCTGGTGCAGCTGTGCCATGCAGCCCATCACGCCGATGACGAGCTCGGGCTTCCTGGTCTTGAGCAGACGAAGCTCGCCGAGCTTCGAGAAGACCTTGTCCTCGGCCTTCTCGCGGATCGCGCACGTGTTCAACAAGATCAGGTCGGCTTCGGTCTCGTCGGCGGTCAGCTCCCAGCGGTTCTCCCGGAGCAGGCCGGCTACTCGCTCCGAGTCGTACTCGTTCATCTGGCAGCCGTACGTGATCAGGTGGAGCTTGGCCATGAGTGCCTGGAAAATCCCACGTTTGCGTTGGACCGACCGTAGCACCCGCGGTCGGGCAAGTCAAACTAGCGTCGCTGTGGACGCGCAGATTCCTGCCGAGGGTGGCCGAAGGGTGGCTAAAAACAGCTCGGGGGGAGCGGCGTCGCTCCCCCCGAGGGGTTGAATCGAGGGCTCGAGCTAGTCGATCTCGTCCGGCCGGCCGCCCTTGCGCGCCCCGGCAGGCTTCTTGCCGGCGTCTGGCCCATGGCCGTTGCCGTTACCGAACGTGAGAGGCGGCTTGATCTCGAACTGGCGCTCGAGGCGGTTGCGGCGCTCCTTCCAGCCCTCCTGGTACTCGAGCTCCTCCTCGTGCAGGGTCGCCGGCTGCTTGATCCCGTGCGCGTGGCGGAACTGGATGGCGAGCTGCGAGGCGGTGCGCCGCACCTCGTCCCACGGCGTGCCGAGCGCGAACTGATCGGAGATGGCGCCGATCCGGCCCGTGTGGATGTTGCACGAGAGCGTGATGGCCGACAGGATCGGTCCCGACCAGTACGAGGTCTGCGAGTTGATCGGCATCGGTAGGATGTGCAGGTTGTGACTGCCGCGACAGTCGCCGGCCACCATGGGCGCGGTGGCCCAGGGTGACGTGATCTCACCCGGCGCCGGCCAGTCGCCCTGGGCGAAGGCCATGAGCACCGGATCGTCCTTGCCGCCGTACGTGAAGCCTTTCTTGGTCTTGATGTTGTGCAGCCGCTCGGCCGAGCAGATGTAACCGAGCTGGTCCTTCTCGCCCTTGTCCCCGCGGGTCCAGATACGGGCGATCACGAACCGCGAGGAGCGCGTGAGACCTTCGATGTCGTAGAGGTCCTCGGGCGCCCGCAAGGTGATCACCTTCTCCTGCAACCCCTTGGCGACCTCTTCCATCTTGTTGTCGAGCGCCTTCTGGTCGCGCGGGTGCGCGCCCGCCTCGACCGCCTGCGCCTTCGTGTCGAGGTCGACGATCTCGAAGAGGTAGCCGCGCTTCATCTTGGAGGCGGCGATGACCAGGCCGGTGTTGAACCGCGGCAGCATGTAGGCGCCGGTGGCGTAGTGGTTGAACGCCATGGGCTCGGTCTTGTCCGCGAACGACACCAGCACGGTCTGCGAGGCGTTGTCCTTGCGGACCGGGAACGGCAGCGCCACCGTCGCCGGCCCGGCGCCGCGCAGGTTGCCGGTGAACGCGTCGGCCACCAGGTCTTGCCCGGGGCCGTACAGGCCCAGCTCGGCCGCTTTCGTGGCGCCTTCCTGGAGCGCGTCCCACATGAGCTCGTCGACGACCGACATGTCGACCGTCTCGGCCATGATGCCGGTGACGGCGCAGTCGTCGCCGGTGTGCGTAACGATCAGCGAGGTGAAAATCGGCTCGCCGCGATAGCTGTTGTTGTCGAGCACGTGCTTGGCGATGATCGACTTCACTTCGTCGGCCGCCACCACGTGTCCGCCGACGCCGCCGACGTCGGCCTTCGTCGCCTTGATGTAGCGCTGCACGAGAGCCGGGTTCTTCGCGAACACGTACGACTTGTACGAAAAGATGTTCGGCGTGTTCGTGACCGGAATCTTCTCCGCGACGGTCACGGGCAGCCCGGCGAGCTCGTCCTTCGACTGATGGTAGTCCGACATCTTGGTCGTGGGCTGGCCGTCCTGGGGGCCGTAGCGCCGCGCAGACATGCACGCCTCCTTGCGTGAGGGGTGAGGGATTGGATGCTCGCATTCGAGGATATCGAGGTACACTGATGGCGTCAAGCAAGAAATTTTCGGAAATGAAATTTCTTTCTGGAGCGTGATCACGACGTGAAAACGGCGCCCCTCACCTCGCGTGAGCTGCGGCAGACGGTTCACTGTCTCGAGCTGTACTACCGTCAGAGCAAGAGCCAGAAGGACATCGCGCGCGCGCTCGGCATCTCCGCGCCGACGGTCTCCCGTCTGCTCAAGCGCGCGTTCGACGAAGGTCTCGTCCGCGTGGAGCTCGACCTGCCGCGGCGCGAGCAGCTCGAGGCCGGTCTGGTCGAGCGCTTCGGGCTGCGCGACGCGGTCGTCGTGGCGGCGGGCGGCCGCGGCGACGTCAAGGAGGAGCTCGGCACCGCCGCCGCGGCTTACTTCGAGAAGATCGCCGCCAACGGCCTTCGCGTGGGGCTCTCGTGCGGCTTCACGCTCTATCAGACGATCCGGCAGCTCCACGAGCGCCGCTTCCGCGACCTGGCGCTCTATCCCCTGTCCGGCGAAAGCACGCTCGAGCTCGTCGATCTGTTCCCGAACACCCTGGTCGGGATGATGGCCGCGAAGTACCGGCCGCACGTACAGGCCTGGGCGCTGCCGGTGCAGCATCTGCTCTCGCTGCGCGAGATCGAGCGCGAGCGCCGGCGGCTCCTGCGCGATCCGGCGATCCGGCGCATCTACGAGGCCGCGCAGGACGTCGACATCGCGCTCGTGGGCATCGGGCTCATCGGCGACGGCACGCCCGGGTTCTGCTCGCTGGCCGAGTCGTACGGGATCAGCGTCAAGCGGCTGCGTCAGCTCGGCGTCGTCGGC
>DATEMW010000032.1:0-15412 GCA_035275385.1 Candidatus Methylomirabilota bacterium
GATCGACGTGGACGTGCAGGACGCGCTCGGCCGGCGCTGGCAGGTGGCGACGATCCAGGTCGACTTCCAGCAGCCGGATCGCTTCGGGCTCGAGTACATCGACAGCGACGGCCAGCCCAAGCGGCCGGTGATGATCCACCGTGCGATCTTCGGCTCGTTCGAGCGCTTCGTGGGCGTGCTGGTCGAGCACTACGCCGGGGCGTTCCCGACGTGGCTCGCGCCGGTGCAGGCGCGTGTCCTGCCGATCAGCGAGAAGCACATCGAGTACGCGCGCACGGTGCACGCGCGGCTGCGCGGGGCGCGCCTGCGCGCCGAGCTCGACGACCGCAACGAGAAGCTCGGCTACCGAATCCGCGACGCACAGGTCCGCAAGGTGCCGTACATGCTCGTCGTCGGCGCGCGGGAGGCCGAGAACGGCACCGTGAGCTTGCGCCACCGCACCGGCGACGACCTCGGCGCCGTACCGCTCGACCGCGTGCTCGCCGACCTCGCTCGGGAGATCGGCTCGCGCGACGTCAGTCTCTCCGTGGGCCGCTCGTGATCGGCCGGCCGGCCGGACGCATCGCCAACTCAGCGTAACGAGGAGTCACGCCTATCAGCCAAGCCAAGGACATCCGTATCAACGAGGGCATCCGTGTCCGCGAAGTGCGCGTGGTCGGCGCCGACGGCTCGCAGCTCGGCATTCTGCCCATCGCGACGGCGCTGGAGACCGCGCGCCAGCAGGAGCTGGATCTGGTCGAGGTCGCGCCCGACGCGTCGCCGCCGGTGTGCCGTATCATGGACTTCGGCAAGTACAAGTACACGCAGGCCCGGCGGCTCAAGGAAGCGCGCAAGAAGCAGACGACCATCCAGGTCAAGGAAGTCAAGATGGGGCCGAAGACCGAGAAGCACGACTTCGACTTCAAGCTCAAGCACGTGCGGCGCTTCCTGGAGGAAGGCCACAAGGCCAAGGTCACGGTTCGCTTCAAGGGCCGTGAGATGGCGCACACGGAGCTCGGGTGGAAGATGCTGAACAAGATGCTCGAGGCGACCTCGGACATCGCCAACCCCGAGAACAATCCGCGGCTCGAGGGCCGGATGCTGCACATCATCCTGAGCCCCAAGGCCCAACACTAGCGGCAGGCCGAACGACATAGAGGATTGACCTATGCCGAAGATGAAGACGAAGCGCGGCGCGCGTAAGCGCCTGAAGCGAACCGGCTCGGGCAAGCTGAAGCGCGCGGGCGGCTGGAAGCAGCACAAGCTCGAGGGCAAGGGCCCGCAGCGCCGCCGCAAGCTGCGCAAGAACAAGATGATCGACAAGGCGGACGAGCGCCGGCTGCAGGTCCTCGTCCCGTATCTATAAGAGCTCAGGAAAGAATTCAGGAGGACGCGGAGAATGCCACGGGCCAAGGGTGGAGCGAAGACGCGCCGACGGCGCAAGAAGATTCTCAAGAAGGCGAAGGGCTACTTCGGCGGGCGTCGCAAGCTCTACAAGACCGCCGCAGAGACCGTCCTCCGGGCGGGCGCCTTCGCCTACAGCGGTCGCAAGCAGAAGAAGCGCGAGGCGCGCTCGCTCTGGATCGTGCGGATCAATGCCGCATGCCGCCAGTTCGGGCTCTCGTACTCGAAGTTCATGGCGGCGCTCAAGAAGGCCGGCGTCAACCTCGATCGCAAGGTGCTGGCGGAGCTGGCGGTCACCGATCCGTCGGCGTTCGCGAAGCTCACCGAGACCGCTAAAGCCCAGAGCCGGTAGTTCGTGGCGCACCCGCGCGTCGACGCCATCGTGGAGCAGGCGCGGGCGGCCGTCGCGGCGGCGCAGTCGTCAAGCGACCTCGAAGCCATCCGCGTCGGCGTGCTCGGCCGCCAGGGCTCGCTGACGCAGCTCCTCCGCTCGCTCGGCACTCTGCCGCCCGAGGAGCGTCCGCTCGTCGGCGCCGCCGCCAACGTGGCCAAGCGCGAGCTCGAAGGCCTGCTGGACGCGCGGCTGGCCGCGACCGCGGAGGCCGAACGGCAGGCCGAGCGCCGGCGCCGGCGGCTCGACCTCACCTTGCCGGGCCGCCGCCCGCCGATGGGCTCGCTGCATCCGCTGACGCGCGTGCACGACGAGATCGTCTCGATCTTCGCCGGGCTCGGCTTCTCGGTCGTCGAGGGCCCCGAGATCGAGAGCGACTACCACAACTTCGAGGCGCTCAACATCCCGCGTGATCACCCCGCGCGGGACATGCAGGACACGTTCTATCTCTCCGACAGCACCTTGTTGCGGACGCACACCTCGCCGGTTCAGATCCGCGCGATGCTGGACAAGAAGCCGCCGGTGCGCATCATCGTGCCGGGCAAGGTTTACCGGCGCGACGTGGTGGACATGACGCACTCGCCCATGTTCCATCAGGTCGAGGGGCTGGCGGTCGACCGCGCGATCACGATGGCCGACCTCAAGGGCACACTCGAGCTGTTCGCGCGCGAGATGTTCGGGCCGCGCTCGAAGATCCGCTTCCGGCCGTCGTTCTTTCCGTTCACGGAGCCCTCCGCCGAGGTGGACGTGCTGTGCTTCGCGTGCCACGGCGACGGCTGCCGCGTGTGCAAGCAGACCGGCTGGCTCGAGATCCTGGGCTCCGGCATGGTGCATCCTCAAGTCTTGAAGAACGTCGGCTACGACCCCGAGGAGGTCACCGGTTGGGCGTTCGGCATGGGCATCGAGCGCATCGCGATGCTGAAGTACGGCATCGACGATTTGCGGCTGTTCTTCGAGAACGACTTGCGCTTTCTGAAGCAGTTCGCCTGATCCGATGAAGATTCCGTATTCGTGGGTGCGCGAATTCGTCGACCTCACGCTGACGGCCGAGCAGGCCGCCGAGCGTCTGGTCAACGCCGGGATCGAGGTCGCGTCGGTCACGCCGCTGGCGCCCGATCTCAAGGGCGTGGTCGTCGGCGAGATCGAAGCCGTCGAGCGCGAGCTCGGCCAGGGCCACGGCGGCTACCCGCTGTTCCTCTGCCGCGTGAGCACCGGACGCGAGCACTATTCTGTCGTGTGCGGCGCGCCCAACACGAAGGTCGGCGTCCGCGCCGCGTTCGCCCCGCCGGGCGCCGTGCTGCCCGGCGGACGCCGGATTGCCGCCGCGAAGATCCAGGGCGTCGAGTCGCAGGGCATGCTCTGCTCCGAGCGCGAGCTCGGCATCGGCGAGGAGCACGAAGCGGGGATCCTCGAGGTCCCGGACGCGCGCCCCGGAGCCGACCTCGTCGCCGAGCTCGGCCTCGACGATCAGGTGCTCGAGGTCGAGGTGACGCCGAACCGCCCGGATTGCCTGTCGGTGCTCGGCATCGCGCGCGAGCTGGCGGCGCTCACGGGCGCCCGCATGCGTCCGTCGGCGATCAAGCTCGCCGAATCGGGCGAAGCCGCGAAGAGCCTGGCGCGCGTACGGATCGAGGCGCCGGACCTCTGCCACCGGTTCACCGCGCGGGTCATCCGCGGCGTCACGATCGGGCCGTCGCCGTCGTGGCTGCGGGCGCGGCTGCGCGCGGTCGGGCTGCGGCCGATCAGCAACGTCGTCGACGTGACCAACTACGTGCTCTGGGAGCTCGGGCAGCCGCTTCATGCCTATGACTACGACACGGTGGCCGACGCGACGATCGTCGTACGCCGCGCCCGGGCCGACGAGCGGTTCACGACGCTCGACGGACAGGAGCGCGTGCTCGACCCCTCGATGCTGCTGATCGCCGACCCGCAGCGCGCGATCGGGCTCGCCGGCGTGATGGGCGGCGCCAATACCGAGGTGACCGACCGGACCACGCGCGTGCTGCTCGAAGCCGCGTGGTTCGCGCCCGCGTCGATCCGGCGCACGTCGCGGGCGCTCGGGCTCAGGACCGACGCGGCCTATCGCTTCGAGCGCGGCGCCGACGTCGAGGGCCTCGTGACCGCGTCCGCGCGAGCCGCGGCACTCATTGCCGAGACCGCCGGCGGCACGATCGCGCGGGGCGTCGTCGACGCATATCCGCGCAAGCGGAAAGCCCAGCACGTGCGCCTGCGCATGGCGCGCGTCAAGCGCGTGCTCGGCGTCGCGCCCTCGCCGACGCAGGCGCGCAAGGTGCTCACCGGGCTCGGGCTTGCGGTGACGTCGCGCGGCGCCGATCTCGACGTGACGGTGCCGAGCTTCCGCCGCGATCTCTCGATGGAGGACGACCTGGTCGAGGAGATCATCCGCGTCTGGGGCTACGACCGGATTCCGTCGACGTTGCCCGGCGGCGCGATCTCGCTCGTCACGCATCCGGTCAGCCTGCGTCAGGGCCAGACGGTCCGCCGAGCGCTGGTCGGCGCGGGGCTCGCGGAAGTCGTCACGTACGCGTTCAGCGATCCGGCGCGGGCCGAGCTTCTTCGCCGCCCTGCGGATCCCAAGCCCGTCGAGCTGATGAATCCGCTCGCGCAGGATGCATCGCTGCTGCGCACGCATCCGCTCGAGGGCGTGCTGGGCGCGGTCTCGACTAACGTGCGGCGCCAGCAGGCGGACGTGCGCGTGTTCGAGGTAACGAAGACCTACGTCCAGACCGGGCGTGCGGAGCCGGGGCGCGCGTCGCTCAGGCCACCTTCGGTCGAAGCCGGCCTCACGGACCCCGCTACAACAGAGCCGCGCTGGGTCGCGATCGCGCTCACGGGCGCCCGCGGCGAGGGCGGCTGGTCCGGCGCGCCGGAACCGGTCGACGTGTACGACGCCAAGGGCATGGCCGAGCACACCTTGGCGGCGCTCGGCGTGCGCGCGGGGTCCGGCGATGCGGGCGGCTTGAGCGGATTCGAGCCCGACTGCCACGGGACTTTGGTGACCGAGCAGGGCGAGGTCGTCGCCGAGTTCGGAGAAGTCGCGGCGGCGCTGCGCGAGAGCTTCGGCGTCACGGCGACGGTATTCGCGGCGGTCGTCTCGCTCGATGCGGTCGGCGCCGCGAGCGCTGCGGCGCTGTCCTACCAGGCGCTGCCGCGGTTCCCGGCGGTCGAGCGCGATCTGGCGTTCGTCGTGGGCGCCGAGCAGAGCCTGACCGCGGCTCAGATCGAGTCGGCGCTGCGAGAGGCGGCCGGACCTCTCCTGCGGCGGCTCGTACTCTTCGACGTCTTCCGCTTCCCGGACGGCCGGTCGAGCCTGGCATGGCGGCTCTTGTTCCAGGCCGAGGACCGGACGTTGACCGACGCCGAAGTGAACGCGGTCCAGGAGCGTGTGGTCCGGCGGATCACCGAGACTTTCCACATCACCCTGCGGAGCAGCTGATGGGCGACGGTATCGTCGAGCGATTGACGGAACTCGAGGGCGCGGTGAAGCGCGCGGCGGAGTCTCTCAGCCATCTGCGCGAGGAGAACGCGCAGCTCAAACGCGAGGTGAAGCGGCTTGGCGACGAGCGCCGCCAGGTCCTCGCGCAGGTCGACATGATCTTGAAGGACATCAACAAGCTCGACCTCGACAGGCCGCAAGAATGAGCGAGCCGCGGCGGATCGAGCTCACCCTGCTCGGGCAGACGCTCACGATCCGATCCGAGGCGTCGCCCGACTATCTGCGCCGGCTCGCGAAGTATCTCGAGGAGCGCGTGGGCCAGCTCAAGCGCTCCGGCGTCTCCGATCCTCTGACCGCTTTGTCGCTCGCGGCGCTCGACATTACCGACGAGCTGTTTCGGTCGCGCGAGGATAAGCGCACCGACGAGGACGACGTCGGCGCTCGGCTTGGCGCTCTCGTTGCTCTTCTCGACAAAGTGGCGCCTCGCGAATCTGGCTCAGATCGTTAGCTCTGGCGCTGGGCGGCGGGCTGGGCCGGGGGGTGGCGGGGGTGCGTGAGCAGCTCCGTCACCCGTTCGCCCGTTGCCGCAGCGCGAAGCGCTGCGAATCGGGCGAACGGGTGGCGGAGCTACACGCGGACCCCCACCACCCCTCCGCCCCGGCCCGCCACCAGCTAGAACGATCCGTGGCGGCCGGCGCCGGATGCGAAGCGCTGTGCACCGGAAAGGCTTTCGCCCGTGTTGAAGGTTGCGGCGCCCAGCTGGTATTCGCGGCGGAGGGCGGTGGGGAGGCGCACGCCGACCGATTCGTGGGCCGAGCGGCGGTCGCTGCGGACGCTGTTCGGTGGGAACGACGCGATCGTGGCGGCGAGGGCTTCGGCTTCGCGGCGGGCTTCGCCGCGGGGCACCACGCGGTTGGCCAGGCCCATGGCTTCCGCTTCGCGCGCGCTCACGGGGCGGCCCGTCATGATCAGGTCGAGCGCGCGCCCGAGGCCGATCAGCGCGGGCAGGCGCACCGTGCCGCCGTCGATCAGCGGGATGCCCCAGCGCCGGTTGAAGACGCCCATCACCGCGTCCTCCTCGACGATGCGCAGATCGCACCACAGCGCGAGCTCGAAGCCACCCGCCACGGCGTAGCCCGCGATCGCTCCCAGCACGGGCTTCGAGAGCAGCATGCGCGTCGGTCCCAGCGGCCCGTCGCCGTACGCGATCTTGCGCTTCTTCGGCCCGGCCGCGACCGCTTTGAGATCGGCGCCGGCGCAGAAGGTGCCGTTGGCGCCCCACAGCACGGCGACGCGCGCGTCCTTGTCGCGCTCGAAGGCGCGGAAGGCCTCGATCAGCGCCTTGGCGGTCGGGCGATCGACCGCGTTGCGCCGATCCGGCCGGTCGAGAATGATAGTGGTCACCGCACCCTGTGTCTCAGACCTGACGGCCGGTCGGTCCATGATCGTGGTCTCCCCGAAGTGAGCGTGTACTCGACGAAATGTCGCTGCGACTATACGCGTGCACGCTGTGTGGCGGCACAATGAACTTGACGCGCCGTCGCGGCGTGAGGTACCAAGAACCTTGTCCCTGCGCTGTTCGTGATGCCGGAGGGAAGTTTCAACCTCGTTAACAAAAGGGGAGCTGTGGACGAGGGTGGTGTGCAAGCCCCTCTTGAAGGGGAAGCCTAAAGCCCTCTAATTAACGGCGCCCACCTGGTGATACCAGGTTCGAAACACCACGGCACACGGCAGAGGCGGGGATTTGACTCCCTCGCTCAGTGCCCCCTATACTGCGGCAATGCAAGGCATTTGGCTCATTCTCGACTCGATCATCGCGGTCCTTGCGCTCGTCCTCGGTTTCATTCTTCACAAGTGGATCAGCGAGCGAAAAATCGGCGACGCGTCGAGACAGGCCCAGCGCCTCGTTCAAGAGGCGGAGCGTGACGCCGCCAACCGCTTGAAGGCCGCCGAGCTCGAGGTGAGGGAAGCCACGCTCAAGTCGCGCGCCGTGTTCGAGGACGAGACGCGACAGCGCGAGGGAAAGATTCAGCAGATCGAGCAGCGCGTGCTCTCGAAGGAAGAGGAGCTCGCGCGCAAGCTCGACCAGCTCGAGCGCCGGCTCAACGAGTCCGTGTCGAAGGAGCGCGACCTCACCAGCCGCGAGAGGTCCGTCACGGACAAAGAGGGCCGCCTGGCCTCCGCCCTCGACGAGCAGCGGCGCAAGCTCGAGTCGATCGCCAGTCTCACCGCCGAAGAAGCCAAGCGCCAGCTCCTGGCGCAGATGGAGATCGAAGCCAAGCGCGAGGCGCAGCTGATGGGGATGCGCCTCGAGGAAGAAGCGCGCGAGACCGCGCAGGTGAAGGCGCGCGAGGTGCTCGCGACGACGATCCAGCGGCTGGCGCCGGACTACACGGTGGAGACCGCGGTCTCCGTCGTCGATCTGCCGTCCGACGACATGAAGGGACGCATCATCGGCCGCGAGGGACGCAACATCCGCGCGCTGGAGCTCCACACCGGCGTCGACCTCATCGTGGACGACACGCCCGAGGCGGTGCTGATCTCCGCGTACGATCCGTACCGGCGCGAGATCGCGCGCCGCGCGCTCCAGGTGCTGATCGCCGACGGCCGCATCCATCCGGCCCGTATCGAGGAAGTCGTCGAGAAGATCAAGAAGGAGATGGAGCAGCACCTGAAGGAAGAGGGCGACAAGGCGTGCTTCGAGATCGGCGTGCACAACCTGCACCCCGAGCTGATCAAGCTGGTCGGCCGCATGAAGTTCCGCACCTCGTACGGCCAGAACTGCCTGCAGCACTCCAAGGAAGTCGCGTGGCTCGCCGGGATGATGGCGGCCGAGGTGAAGGCCGACGTCAAGCTCGCCAAGCGCATGGGCCTCCTGCACGACATCGGCAAGGCGCTCACGCACGAGCAGGAGGGCAGCCACCCCGAGCTCTCGCTGCAGGTGCTCACGAAGTACAACGAGTCGGCGAAGGTCATCAACGCCGCGCTTTGCGGCCACGAGAACGTCGAGCCCGAGACGATCGAGGCGGTGCTGGTCGAGGCCGCCGACGGCATCTCGGCCGCGCGCCCGGGCGCCCGCCGCGACGTGCTCGAGTCGTACATCAAGCGGCTGGCGAAGCTCGAAGAGATCGCGCTTTCGTACAAGGGCGTCGAGATGTGCTACGCGATCCAGGCCGGGCGCGAGCTGCGCGTGATGACGAAGGCCGACATCGTGTCCGATCTCGACGCGCACCAGCTCGCGAAGGACATCAGCAAGCGTATCGAGGCCGAGATGCAGTACCCCGGTCACATCAAAGTCATCGTCATCCGCGAGACACGCGCCGTCGAAGTGGCGAAGTAGTTCCCGATGAACATCCTGATGGTCGGCGACGTCTACGGCGAGCCGGGCCGGCAGGCGGTCGCGAAGCTCGTGCCGCAGCTCCGCCAGGAGCACGCGATCGACTTCGCGGTCGTCAACATCGAGAACGCCGCCGCCGGCTTCGGCGTGACCCCGGCGATCGCGCGGCAGGCCTTCGAGTCCGGCGCGGACGTCCTGACGTCGGGCAACCACATCTGGGACAAGCGCGAGATCGTCGAGTACATCACCAAGGAGAACCTCCTGCTGCGCCCCGCGAACTTTCCGGCGGGCACGCCCGGTGTGGGGCACGTCACCGTGAAGGCCGGCCCGCACAAGGTCGCGGTGCTGAACCTGATGGGCCGCGTGTTCATGCTGCCGATCGACTGCCCGTTCCGGAAGGCCGACGAGGTCCTGCCCGAGATCCGCAAGGAAACGCCGATCGTCCTGGTCGACATGCACTGCGAGGCGACGTCCGAGTCGATCGCGATGGGCTGGTATCTGGACGGCCGCGTGAGCGCGGTGGTCGGGACGCATCGCCACGTGCAGACGGCCGACGAGCGCGTGCTGCCGGGCGGTACCGCCTACATCACCGACCTCGGGCTGACCGGGCCGACCGACGGCGTGATCGGTGTCGACCGCGATCAGATCATCCAGCGCTTCCTCAACCAGATGCCGATCCGGTTCGAGACCGCGAAGGGTCCCGCAGCCCTCCAGGGTGTGGTGATCGTGGTCGAGCCCGAGACCGGCCGCGCAACGTCGATTCGGCGGCTGCGCGTCGCGGCTTGACCCTCGACGGCAAGGTCGTCGCGCGGAAGGTCCTGGACGACGTGCGCGCGGGAGTCGCGCGCTTGAAGGACCGGACGGGCACGGCCCCGACCCTCGCGGTGGTGCTGGTCGGCGATTTCGCGCCGTCCAAGGTCTACGTCGCGAACAAGAAGCGCGCCGCCGACACCGTGGGCATCGTCTCCCAGGACCACGTCCATCCCGCGGGGCTCGAACGCACGGCGCTCCTGGCGCTGCTCCGAAAGCTCAACGCCGATCCCGGGGTGCACGGGATCCTGCTCCAGCTGCCGCTTCCGGCCGGGCTCGACGAGGACGAGGCGATCGAGACGATCGCGCCCGAGAAGGACGCGGACGGGCTTCACCCAGAGAACCTCGGCCGGCTGCTCGCGGGCGAGCCCGGCGTCGTGCCGTGCACGCCGGCGGGCTGCCTCGAGATCCTCGATCACTACGGCTGCGAGCTCAAGGGCGCCGAGGCGGTCGTGATCGGCCGCTCGCGCCTGGTCGGTAAGCCGCTCGCGCAGCTCCTGCTCGCGCGCCACGCGACGGTCACGACCTGCCACACGCGCACGCGCGATCTCGCCGCGCACACGCGCCGGGCCGACGTGCTCTGCGTCGCGGCCGGACGCCCGCGCACGGTGACGGGCGACATGGTCAAAGAGGGCGCCTGGGTGATCGACGTCGGGATCAACCGCCTGGAGACCGGCAAGCTCGTGGGCGACGTCGATTTCGAGAGCGTGGCGGCGCGGGCGCACGCGGTCACGCCCGTGCCCGGCGGTGTGGGCCCGATGACGATCGCGATGCTCCTGCGCAACACCCTGCGCGCGGCCGAGCGCCAGCTGGGTGCGGCATGAGCACGGGCCGCGCGGTCCTCACGGTCTCCGAGCTGACGCGGCAACTGCAAGAGGTGCTCGAGGATCGCTTCCCCGCGGTGTGGGTCGAGGGCGAGATCTCGAACTTCCGCCTGTACGGCTCGGGCCACGCCTACTTCACCCTGAAGGACGCCGACTCGCAGATTCGCGCGGTGCTCTTCAGGAATCGCGGGCGCCGCATCAAGTTCGAGCCCGCCGACGGCCTGCACGTGATGGCCTTCGGCAGCATCGAGGTGTACGCCCAACGGGGTGAATACCAGATGGTGATCGAGCTGCTCGAGCCCAAGGGGCTCGGCGCCTTGCAGCTCGCATTCGAACAGCTCAAGACGCGCCTGCAGGCTGAAGGACTCTTCGACCAGGCGCGCAAGCGCGAGCTGCCGCGGTTCCCGCGCAAGATCGGCATCGTGACCTCGACGAGCGGCGCGGCCATCCGGGACATCCTGCGCGTGATCGGCCGCCGCTTCGGCGAGCTCCACATCGTGATCGCGCCTTGCCGCGTGCAGGGCGACGGCGCGGCCGAGGAGATCGCTCAGGGCATTCGCGATCTGAACACGCTCGGCGACGTCGACGTCATCATCGTCGGCCGCGGCGGCGGCTCGCTCGAGGACCTGTGGGCCTTCAACGAGGAGCTCGTCGCCCGGGCGATCGTGGGCTCGAAGGTGCCGGTGGTGTCGGCCGTCGGCCACGAGGTCGACTTCACGATCGCCGATTTCGTCGCCGACCTGCGTGCGCCCACGCCGTCGGCGGCGGCGGAGCTGGTGGTGCGCGAGAAGCAGGCGGTCGTCGACAGCCTCGGCCAGCTCCGCGCGCGGCTCGAGCGCTTCGCGGCCCGGCCGCTGCGCGACCTCGAGCGACGCGTGGACGAGCTGACGGCGCGGCTGCGCCGGGCGATGCGTACCGAGCTCGGACGCGCCAATCATCGAGTGGCGCTCTCGACCCGCGCGCTGCGCGCCTCGGATCCGGTGGCGCGGGTCGCCCGCGACCGTCATCGTCTGGAGAATCTGCAATCGCGCATGCTCACGTCGCTCAGCCGCCGCCGCGATCGGGCGCGCTATGCGCTGCAGACCGCCGTCGGCCGGCTCGATTCGCTGTCGCCGCTGGCGGTGCTGGGGCGCGGCTACAGCCTCACGCGCACGGCGACGGGCGAGGTCGTGCACAGCCCCGCGCAGGTGAACGTGGGCGACGCCATTCGCGTGCTCTTGCACCGTGGCAGCCTCGATGCGCGGGTCACCGACACGAGGGAGAAGGATGACCGACCTCAAGTTTGAGGATTGCCTGGCGCGGCTCGAGCAGATCGTCGGCCGGCTCGAGACCGGCAACCTTCCGCTCGAGGAGTCGCTGAAGATCTTCGAGGAGGGCATCGGGCTGGCGCGGAGCTGCGCCCGCTACCTCGAGGACGCCGAGAAGCGCATCGAGGTGCTGGCCCGGGACGAGAGCGGCGCGCTGGGCGCGCGGCCCGTCGCCTGGGAGGCGGAGAGGGAGCCATGAGCGCCTTCGACCTCGAAGCGTACCTGAAGGAACGGCGCCTGCTGGTCGACGCGGCACTCGATCGTTACCTGCCGAGCGAGGACATCCAGCCGCCGTCGGTGCACCGCGCGATGCGCTACAGCGTGCTGGCCGGCGGCAAGCGCCTGCGCCCGATCCTCGTGATCGCGGGCGCCGAGCTGGTCGGCGCGGCGCCGAGCTCGGTCATGCCGACCGCGTGCGCGCTCGAGATGATCCACACGTACTCCCTGATCCACGACGATCTGCCGGCGATGGACGACGACGACTACCGGCGCGGCCGGCTCACGAATCACAAGGTGTTCGGCGACGCCGTCGCGATCCTGGCCGGCGACGCGCTGCTGACCCTGGCCTTCCAGCTGGTCGCGCAGAACGCGGCGCTGACCTCCGTGGACGCGAAGGTGGTGTGCGACGCGGTCGCCGAGATCGCGGAGGCGGCCGGCACGCTCGGCATGGTGGGCGGGCAGGTCGTGGACATCGAGTCGGAGGGCAAGACGATCACGGCCGACCAGCTCGAGTACATCCACATCCACAAGACGGCCGCGCTGCTGCGCGCGTCGCTCTCCGTGGGCGCGCGCCTGGGCGGCGCCGATGCTGCGGCGCTCGCCGCGGTCCGCGAAGCCGGGCAGAGTCTCGGCCTCGCGTTCCAGATCGTCGACGACATCCTGGACGTCGAGGGTAGTCTGGAGACACTCGGCAAGACGGCCGGCAGCGACGAGCGCAAGCAGAAGGCGACCTATCCCTCGCTGCACGGCATCGACGCGTCGCGCCGCGAGGCGCGGCGACTGATAGAACGAACGAAGAGCCGGCTGGGCATGTTCGGCGCCCGAGCGGTGCCGGTCTGCGCGCTGGCGGACTTCGTCGTGGAGAGGAAAAGCTAGTGTCGTCGATCACAGGGCTCTACGCGCGCGAGATCCTCGACTCGCGCGGCAATCCGACGGTCGAGGTGGAAGTGCAGCTCGAATCCGGCGCCTGGGGCCGTGCCGCGGTGCCCTCGGGCGCCTCGACCGGCAAGCGCGAGGCGATGGAGCTGCGCGACGGCGACGGCCAGCGCTATCGCGGCAAGGGCGTGCGCCAGGCGGTGCGCAACGTCGAGGAGACGATCGCGCCGGAGGTCGAGGGGATGGAGGCCTCCGAGCAGGCCGCGCTCGACCAGGCGCTCCTCGAGCTCGACGGGACGCCGAACAAGTCGGCGCTCGGCGCCAACGCGATCCTCGCGGTCTCGCTCGCGGTCGCGCGCGCCGCGGCCGACGACGCCGGTCTGCCGCTCTACGCCTATCTGGGCGGCGTCGGCGCGCGGCTCATGCCGGTGCCGATGCTGAACGTGCTGAACGGCGGCGCGCACGCCGACAACGGGATCGATTTTCAGGAGTTCATGCTGGTGCCGACCGGCGCCGAGAACTTCTCGAGCGCGATCCGCATGGGCGCCGAGATCTTCCACACGCTGAAAGAGATCCTGCACGACAAGGGCCTCGCGACCGGCGTGGGCGACGAGGGCGGCTTCGCGCCGAACCTGGCCAGCAACACCGCCGCGCTCGATCTCTTCGTGCAGGCGGTCGAGAAGGCCGGCTATCGACCCGGCGGCGACGTCTTCTTCGCGCTCGACGTGGCGGCCAGTGAGTTCGCCGAGCCCGGCGGGCGCTACCGGCTGCGCCGCGAGAACCTCGTGCTCTCGAGCGAGGAGATGATCCACCGCTACGAGCAGCTGCTCGACCGGTATCCGATCGTCTCGATCGAGGATGGCCTGGGCGAGGACGACGTGGCCGGCTGGGGCGCGATGACGCGCAAGCTCGGCGGCCGGGTCCAGCTGGTGGGCGACGATCTGCTCGTCACGAATCCCGCGATCATCCAGCAGGCGATCAAGAACGGCCTGGCCAACGCGGTGCTCGTGAAGGTCAACCAGGTGGGCACGCTCACCGAGACGCTCGAAGCGATCGAGCTGTCCAAGCGCGCCGGGTACGGCACCGTGATTTCCCATCGCTCGGGCGAGACGGAGGACACGTTCGTGGCCGACCTGGCCGTCGCGGTCAACGCGGGCCAGATCAAGACCGGCTCGGTCGCCCGCGGCGAGCGGACCGCGAAGTACAACCAGCTGCTACGCATCGAGGAAGAGCTGGGCCACGCCGCGTCGTGGCCGGGCCGCTCCCTCTACACCCGCATCGCGCGGTGAGGCGGCACCCCGCCGACATCCAGGGGCTGAGCCCGAAGCGCCTGGGCACCGTCGCCATGGTCGTGCTTGCGGTCGGCCTGTCCGTCTTCGGCGTGAAGGAATCGGTGCGCGCCTGGCAGATGCGGCGCGACATGCACGCGGTCGAGCGCGAGCTCGCTGCGCTGCGCGCCAAGCAGGCCGAGCTCACCCGCACCGTGGAGCGCCTGCGCAACGACCCGCTCTACATCGAAAAGCTCGCCCGCGAGGAGATGGGCATGGTCCGCGAGGGCGAGACCGTCCTGAAGTTCCCGTCGCAGACGACGCCGGCAGCTCCTCCGCAGCCCCCGCGCTGAGAGCCGCACGTGGACGCGCTCTGGGCCTGGCTCTGGGGCACCGGCTGGTTCTGGTTCGCGATGTTCTGGGTGGCCCTGCTCGTCAACGGCCGCGCCGCGTTCAAGCTCTTGCTCGACTGGAAGGGCATGCTCACCACGTGCCGCTTCGTCGAGCGCGCCTACGAAAGCCTCGCGAGCCTGCCCGACGAGGGGGCACTCGAGCGCGACCAGCACGCGCCCGTATTCGTGCACCTCGTGCCCGCGTGGCAGGAGCCAGCGATCGCGTCGACCCTGCGCGCGCTGCTCGACTCGCGCTACCCGCACGCCAAGCTGCACGTCGTCGTCGCGACGCGTGAGGAGGAAGAGCGCTCGCCGCATCCGTCGATGGGCGTGTCGACCGCCGAGCTGGTTCGCCGCTTCCGTGAAGGTCTTCCGCCCTGGCAGCAGAAGATGCTCTCGCTCGTCGCGATGCCGCCGGGCGGGGGCGCCAAAGCCGCCCAGCTCAACTGGGCGCTCCGGCCGGAGGTGCTCAAGCCGCTGCTCCATCTTCGCTACGATCCCGCGCGCGTCTGGATCGGGCTGAGCGACGCCGACTCGATCCCCGACCCGAATGCGTACCGCTGGATCGCCGCCGATCTCGCGCAGAACCGCGGCCGGCTGGCCTACCAGGGCGTGACGCTCTCGCTCGCCAACTTCGACCGCCTCGACGTGCGCGGGCGTGTGTGCGCGGTGCAGCAGTCGTCGATCTTCATCCGCGTCTCGATCGCGCGGCTGATCAACGAGCGCCGCCGCATCGACGCGTTCGCGCGCCTGCAGGCGCGGGCGCCTCGTGTGGCCCGCGTGCTCCGGCCCGTCTTCGAGCTGTGCTTTCGGCGCTCGCAGATCTGCCTCGGCCACAACCAGTTCGTGCGGCTCGACGTCATGCAGAGCCTCGGAGGCTTCCCCACCTCGGGGGCCACGGAGGACTCGACGCTCGGCTACGCGCTCGGCGCCCGCGGCGTGCTGATGGCCGCGATGCCGATGCTGGAGCTGGTCGACATGCCGGAGACGAACGCCGGCATGGTTCGCCAGAACGCGCGCTGGTACAAGGGCGTGCTCGACGACATCGCGTTCCTCGCCGGCGTGTGGCGCGCGCGGCCGACCGCGTACAACTTCGCGCAGCTCGCCCGGCACGTCGGCAACAAGGTGATCGAGTGGCCCATCGCCGC